>JBIIUN010000212.1:0-8263 GCA_044339945.1 Kapaibacterium sp. (SeqCode) | reverse complement strand
CGAAGGGCGAATTGGCCACCCGTCCCTGCCCCGCCGCCGCCGGCGACCTTGGCCTGACTTACCGTGTAGGTTGCAGCCTGCGCGGCCAGCAGGGCGAGGCCCACACCGATCAATCCTACCCCGCGGCGAAGGAGACACGGCAACGAGTCTCTGGACGCCCCGGGAAGATTCAGCCTCCTCACGTCGGCTGCTACGGACTCAACCCGACCCCGTTCTGCCCCCGCCGCAGCCTCCGAGGTAACGAGGCGGACCGCGGGCAGCGACGAGCCATCCGCCTCCTCACGTCGGCGGCTACCCGGCTTGGTATCTGGAGACCGGCGGACGTTACCGTCCGTGCTCCAAACTTTGTCGCGCTTGAATTGCTTCATTGGCCGCCTCCCAGCTTCTCGTTGACCAGGCGTTCCAACTTTTCCAACCGGGACTTCAGTTCAGCCACTTCGGCATCCTTGGCGGCGAATTTCGCCTCCAGCTTGGTGTTGAGTTCCTGGAGGGCCCCGATGGCGACGACGCTCAGGCTGGCGTAGTCGAGGGTCTTCACGTCCGCGCCGTCGGTGACGAGCGTGGGCAGGATCGCCTCGACCTCCTGCGCGATGAAACCGAGCTGGAGCGGGCCGGCGGGATCGGCGCGGTAATGGAAGCGCACGGGGCGCAGCGCCAGGGAGGGTTCGAGCAGGGGTTCGGCGGGCGCGATGTCCGTCTTGAGCCGCCGATCGCTCACGGCGGTCCAACTGCCTCCACTGTTCAATCGGGCGAAACCGCCCCCATTGCGGGCCGTGTTGGCGACTTCGAGGAAACCAGCGTCGCTCAGGCGCAGGCCGCCGAGGAAGGTTGCTTGGCTGGTGTTCTCGATTCGGACGGGCCACGGGGTGGTGGCGGTGGAACCGTGGCGGACCTGGAGTCCGCCATTGACCGTCTGGTCGCCGCTGAAGGTGTTGCCGCCGTTGCGCCGGGCCACGTCGGCGGACAGGCGGGCGTCCGGCCGGGTTCCCGTGGACAGGTGGGCTGCGTTCAATCCAGTCGGAGTCACCGCCAGCCATTCTCCATTCCCCGCGTAGCGCACTTCCACCGATTGTCCGGACCCGCTCCCCAGCGAGCGGACCGAGGTGTAGAATCCAGAGTCATCGAATGCCGCCACCAATCTGGAACCGTCCGCAGACGAAGCAACCGCCGACGCGCCAAGGGGGTAGGCATTAGGCCCGGCTACGTTCCAAGAGGCGCCGCTGTCGGTGGACCTGATGATGTAGGGACTGGTGGTGGTGCCAGCCCCTGCAATTAACTTGGTCCCGTCTGCCGAGGAGGCGACCGAAAAACAAGAGCCATTGGCCCGGGAGACCCAAGTCTCACCTCCGTTGGCCGAAGTGTAGATCCCGCCGGGGTAGAATGTTTCCACCGCCGCCGCGACCAGCTTGGTTCCATCCGCCGAAGAGGCCACCGACACCCAGGGACGGAGAAATCCCCGGCCGACCCAAGTGACGCCGCTGTCGGTCGACGTGTGGGGCAGGCCGTTGAACTTCACCGCGACGAGCTTGGTCCCGTCGGCCGACGACGCGACTGAGCTCCAAGACGCGACCGACGCCCGGGCGACCCAAGTGACGCCGCTGTCCGTCGAGGTGTAGATCTGGCCTTCCACGAAGAGGTCGCCCTCGGCCGCGACGAGCTTGGTCCCGTCGGCCGAAGAGGCGACCGACGACCAGTGCCGGTTGGATTCCCTTGCGACCCAGGTCGCGCCGCTGTCCGTCGAGGTGTAAAGCTGGCCACCTTTGACGGCCGCGACGAGCTTGGTCCCGTCGGCCGAAGAGGCCACCGCCACCCAGTCCCGGCTGGATTCATGGTCGACCCAGGTCGCGCCGCCATCCGTCGAGGTGAGCAGCGGGCCATTCGAAGCGGCGGCGAAGAGCTTCTTCCCGTTGGCTGACGAGGCCACTGAAGTGACGCCTCCCCAAACGTAACGTTCAGTCCAGACCGCTCCCGCGGGCTCGCCATTGGCGATGTCCCCGCTGAGCCGCCAGCTACCGCTGCCGACGCCGGACACTCTCACGGTGTCGCCCACGTTCGCGGTAAACGGAAGGTCGATCGTTATCTCGTCGGTGCTGTTGACCACGTAGGGGGTGTTCGGCGCGGCGGTGGCGCTGGCGGTCAGCACCTGCACCGGGTTCGCGCCCCCGATGCCAGTCAACTGGGAACCGTCACCGATGAACGCGGTCGCGGTCATATTGCCGTTGACTGTCTGGTTCCCGGCAAAGGCGTTGCCGCCGCTGCGCCGGGCCACGTCGGGGCCAAGCACGGAGTCGCTGAGTTTGCCCGCCGTAAGCAGCGGCACGTTCGCGGACAGGCGCGAGTCAGCGACTGTGCCGGCGCCCAGACTGCCCGCATTCAGGGAGGTCAGTCCCGAGCCGTTGCCAGAGAACGACGTGGCGCTAACCGCCCCGATCACCGACTGGTCGCCGGTAAAGGCGTTGCCGCCGGACCGCGTCGCGACATTGGCCGAGAGCCGCGCATCGGGCACCGTTCCGGACGCTAGGCCGGAAGCGTTGAGAGAGGTCAACCCGGCCCCGTTGCCGCTCACGGACGTGGCGCTCAGCGCACCGGTGACCAACTGGTCCCCCAGGAACGCGTTGCCGCCGGCGCGGCGGGCCACGTCGGTGCTCAACGCGGCGTCATTCAGTTTCCCGGCAGTCAACAGCGGGACGTTTGGGGAAAGGCGGGCCTCCGGCACGGTGCCCGTTGAAAGGTTGTCGGCGCTGAGCCCGGTAAGGGCTGAGCCAGCGCCCGCGAACGACGTGGCGCTGATCGCTCCAACTACCGTCTGGTCGCCGGTGAAAGTGTTGCCGCCCGCGCGCCGTGCCACGTCGGCGCTGAGCGCGGTATCGCTAAGCTTGCCGGCGGTGAGTAGCGGCACGTTGGCGGATAGCCGGGCGTCGGGCACGGTGCCGGCGGCTAGGTTGGCGGCATTGAGCGAGGTGAGGTTGAAGCCATTACCGGTGAAGCTGGTCGCGCTCACGGAGCCGTTGACCGTCTGGTTGCCGGTGAAGGTGTTGCCGCCGTTCAGCCGCGCCGCGCCGGACGCGCCGAGCGGTTGGCCATCCACCAGCACGCCGGCCCCGCCGGTCTCGAAACGCACGCCGCCGCGGGCGCGGACGCTGAACTGGTTCTCGGCCGTCGAGAGGAAGTCGCCGCCGTTTGCGTCGGCCCACACGAAGGCGCCGCGGTGGTCGGCCTTGGCCTGCTGGCCCGCCGCGAAGCTGCGTTCGCCCGCGGCACGGTTCTGGTAGCCGCCGGGAATGGTCGCGCCCCGCGCGTTGGCGGCGATCTCGTTGCGTTCGCCGCCTCCGATGAAGGCCGAGGAGGCGTTGGTGCCGACGAGGTTGTTGTCGCCGCCGGCGATGACGGCGTTGCGCGCATCGGTGCCGATCCGGTTGCCTGCGCCGCCGCCGATCGCGGCCACGGTGGCATTGGTGCCGATCGTGTTGAAGGCGCCGCCGGCGATCACGGCGCCGTGCGCGGCCTGGGCCACGGTGTTGCTGAGGCCGCCCGCGATGGTCGAGAAGTCGCCGCCGGCCACGTTGGGACCGCCGACGTTCTGTTCGCCCTGGTCATTCTGCACGAGGTAGGTCCGGGCACCGCCACCGCCGATAGTGACGCCGACCGCTTGGCCGGAGGCGCCATTGCCCGCGTGACCGGCCGCAAAGTTGACCGCCTGGCTCAGGCCCACGATGCGGAGGCCGATCGCATCGGAGTTGGCCGTCATCGCGTAGTTGTTGAGGACAATGGAGCCGGTGATGTTGGGCACCGAGGCAAAGGTGCGCAGATGCACGGGCGCCGCGGGCGCGGTGATGTCCCACTCCTGCAAGCCCGCGCCGTGGTCAGAGACATAGAGACGATTGGCCGAGGCATAAACGTGCTGGGCGTCGGCATCGACCGGCACCTCACCGATCAGCGTCGGGCTGGCGGGATTGGCGACGTCGAATACGGCGACCCCGGCCGGACCGCAGGCCACGAAGGCGAACTGTCCGCCCACCGCCACCGAACGTGCGCCCATGACCGGAATGTTGGCCAACTGGACGGGACTGGCCGGCGTGGCTACGGAATAGGCCCGCAGCGCATTCGCCCCGGCGACGAACAAAATCGTGTTCGCCAGCGCCAGCCGCCGGGTGGACCCATTCGGCGCGCCGACGACCGCGATCTTTTCCGGGTGCGACCGGTCCGCCAGCGAATAGACCACCGTGTTCGGCACCCCGGCGACGTAAGCGTAGTTGCCGTCCGTGACGACCTGGTGCGCCTCCGTGTCATTGGTTTCGCTGAGGAACTCCGGCGCCGCGATGTTGGTCAGGGAAAACGTCCGGAGGCCGTTCGCACCGGAGGCGAGAAACGCGTGGTCCTTGTCCACCGTGAAGCCGTGGGTGAAGACGCCTTGGTTGAACTGGGACACCAACGCCGGTGCGGCGGGGTTCGCCACGTCAAAGATCAGCAGGCCCGCGTTGCCGGCGGCGATGCCCGCGTAGTGCTCGCCGGCGAGGACGCTCAACGCGCCGCCCGCCAAGGAGCTTTGGCCCACCAGTTCCGGTGCCTTGGTCAGCGTGAGGCCGCTCGTGCCGTTGACGACGACCGAGGCGGGCAACTGCGCCAGCGGCAGCTCGCCGGTGATGCCGGTAGCGGGCACCGAGTTCGCCGTCGTCGCGACCGTGGCGGTGCCCGCCGTAGCCGCGCTGGCGGCGCGAATCGCGTAGGGCGTCGGCGTGAGCGCCTGCCGCGGTGCAATCGTCGTGTAAGTCGGGGCGCCCGTGGACCGCACCTGCAATTCCAGCCAGCGGCCCGGGCCAGTGAAAACGCCGGTTCCCGGATCAATCGTGACGGTGAAGAGTCCTTCGGCGACGACCTGACCCGGTAGTTCGGTGACGTTTCCGACCACGTTGCCGCCGATCGCGGCATCAAAGACGGTGAGGCGCAGGTCGTAGGTGCCATTGGCGGCTGCGGAGCCGTCGGCCAGCGAACCCTGGTAGGTGAAGGCGTTTCCCTGGGCCCAGGCTGGGCCGACGCAGAGCAGCAAGGTCAGGGCGGCCAGCAGGCAGCGAAAAAACGACCCCGCGGCAACGTCCGAGAGGCAGGTGAAGGGGCGGTGACATTTCATGGTGCGCAACACGATTTCCTTACCCCCCTGTTACGGGCGGGCCGCGGAAAGTTTCGCGGTCTGGGATGAATTGTTTCCGGGCGGTTGCTCGACGGGACGGCGTCTGATTCCCTCCGGCCTCATTCTGAACCCGGAACTCACAGATCCGCCGGCCGGCTTGGCCGACGCGGCCCGCTTTCGCACCACGTAGTGGTCGCTGGTGATCCGCGCGGTCGACGCCTCCGATGCCTCGTCGCATCAGGCGCTGGAGCGGCTGTGCCAAGGCTACTGGCCGGCGGTGCATGCGTTCATCGCCCGGCGCGGTCACTCGCCGGAGGACGCCAAGGATCTCACGCAGGGCTTCTTCGCCCGCCTGCTGGAGAAGGACTGGCTGCGCGCCGCCGACGCCACGAAGGGACGGTTCCGCACCTTTCTCCTGACCGCGGTCACCCGGTTCCTCGCCAATGAACGCGAACGGGCCGAGGCCCTGAAGCGCGGTGGCGGACAGGCGTTCCTGTCGCTCGATGCCGAGAATTTGAACGGCGATTGGGCGCCTGAATTGGCCGACCGCGACACGCCGGAAGCCGCGTTTGAACGGCGCTGGGCCGAGACCCTGCTGGGCCGCGTAATGCAGCGGTTGCAGGGGGAATTCGACGGCGGCGGACGGGCGGGCCGATTTGAAGCGCTGAAATGTTTCCTGACCGACGACCGCGGCGAGACGTCCTATGCGGCCGTCGCCGATCGCCTCGGCATGAGCGAATCGGCGGTGCGCTCGGGCATCCATCGCCTGCGACAGCGCTACGGGGAATTGGTGCGGGCGGAGATCGCGGAGACGGTGGATTCGCCGGCGGACGTCGAAGGCGAAATCCGGCATCTGGTCCAGGTGCTGGGTTCCTAGCAATGGCCGGCACGATTCACCGGCTGATTCCCGCGCAACTTTGTCGGCCGTTTCCGTAATGGATGAGCGGGAAAGTCGCCACGAATGAACGAGTCGGTATGCACCCTATGCGGCAACACGCTGCGGCCCGGCGTGGCAGCCGGACTCTGCCCGCATTGCCTGATGGTCCGGGCGCTGAACCCGATCGGCGGGGCCGGGCCGGAACCTGCCCCCGATTCGCCGGGACGGTCCGTGGGGCCTTTTGATCTGCTGGAGGAAATCGCCCGCGGCGGCATGGGCATCGTCTTCCGGGCCCGCGACCGCAGCCTCGGGCGCGAAGTAGCGCTCAAGCTGGTCCGCGGCGGCGAATGGGCGCCGGCGGATTTGCTCGAACGGTTTCACACCGAGGCCCGCGCCGCCGCCGCGCTCCTGCATCCGCACATCGTGCCGGTGTATGGCTTCGGCGAGGACGCCGGGAATTGGTATATCGCCATGCGACTGATGCCGGGCGGTTCGCTCGCCGGTTGGCGGCGCGACGGCGGGGCGGGCCGTTCCCGGTCGGAACGCGATGCCGCCGACATCGTGCGCAAGTTGGCGGAGGCCGTGCATTTCGCCCACCAGCGCGGCGTGCTGCACCGGGACCTCAAGCCGGAGAACGTCCTGCTCGACGCCGCCGGCGAACCCTACCTGACCGACTTCGGCCTCGCGCGACTGGCCGAGATGGACATCCGCCTGACGCGATCCCAGTCCTCCATCGGCACGCCCGCCTACGTGGCGCCGGAAGTGGCGCGGGGCGGTTCCGCGCAGGCCACGGTGCTGAGCGACGTTTATGGGCTCGGTGCAATTCTCTACGAACTGCTGACCGGCCAAGTGCCCTTCAGCGGCGCAACGCCGCTGGAAGTGCTCCGGCAGGTCACCGACACCGAAGTGCGGCGGCCCTCGGCCGTCCTGCCGACCGTAAATCGGGACCTCGAAACCATTTGCCTAAAGGCCATCGCCAAGGAACCGCGGCACCGCTACGCCGACTGCGCTGCGTTGGCCGGCGATCTGGAACACTGGCTCGCCGGCGGGCCGATTGCGGCCCGCCCGGTCGGCTCGTGGGAACGCGCCGGCAAGTGGGTCCGCCGCCGCCCCCTGATCGCGGGACTCCTTAGTTTGCTGCTGCTGGCGCTGCTCGTGATCGCAGTCGGCTCCTGGCAGGTCAGTCGGACCCGGCGCGCGACCGCGGAGTCCCAGCGGCAGGCACTGGTGCGGCTCAACGTCGAGACCGCCGGCCAGTTGGTGGCGGCGAAGGACTCCGCCGCTTCCCTGCCCTACCAGCTCACGGCCCTGCGCCTGGATGCCGGTGATCCGGCCCGGGAACGGATGCACCGCGTGCGCCTCGCCCTGACCCTCGGTGCCGTGCCGGAGCTGGTTCAGCACTGGCAGCATGAGGCCGCAGCCAGCACGGCGATCTTCAGCCCGGACGGCCGCCTGGTGCTGTCCTCCGGGGCCGACGGAACCGCCCGCCTCTGGCACGCGGACGACGGGCGGCCCGGTCCCGTGCTGAAGCATCCCGCCGCGGTCACCCACGCGCTCTTCAGCCCGGACGGACGACGCGTGTTGACCGTCTGCCGGGACCGCACTGCGCGGCTGTGGATCACGGCGGATGGCCAACCGCTGTTTTCCCCCTGGCCGGTGCACGTCGACTATTACCAACAGCCCACCGCCCCGCCGGCCTCGTTCAGCGCCGACGGTTCCCGGGTGCTCGTGGTCGGTGATGCCCAGGCGGAAGTCCGCGACTCCGTGACCGGGGAGCCGGTCGTGCCGGCCGTCGCGCTGCCCGGTGGCGGCGTGGGCGGTGCGATCAGTCCCGACGGACGCTTCGTGGTCACGGCGGAGGATGCGGGCCCGGTCCGCGTGTGGGAAATCACGGCCGGCCGGCTGCGGCAACGGGCCTTCCATCGGCACGCCTCCCGGACAACGGGCGCCAGCTTTTCCGCGGATGGACGCAATGTCGTCTCAATCGGGCGCGAAGGCCGGGCGGTCGTATGGAACGCGACAACCGGCGAAACCCTCGGCCCGCCCCTGCATCACGATTCCGCACTTCGGCTCAGCCAGGCGACCTTCAACCCGACGGACGGGCGCCTCTTCACGCTGTCCTTCGACAACAAGGTGCGGGTCTGGGCGGGTGAATCCGGCCAACTGCTGTGCCGGGGCATCGGGCATGACATCGGCGTGAGCATGGCGCGCTGGGACCCGGCCGGCCGGCGGATCGTGACGGCAGGTTTCGACGGCAC
>JBIIUN010000012.1:0-25855 GCA_044339945.1 Kapaibacterium sp. (SeqCode) | reverse complement strand
CATGAGGCCCAGTTCCTTGAGCAGGGGCCCGAGCGGCGTGCCCGTCCAACGCAGGTTGCCGCACGCGCCGGCGAACCCGGGATTTGAGCCGTTGCCGCCGCACTCCAGCGTTGCGGCAATCGTCTTGTGCGGCCGCTTCATCAGGTCGGCCAAGGTCAGTGTCACCGGCTTCTTCAGGTAGCCGGTGAACTCAACCTTCCAGTCGGCGGGTTGGGTGGCGGGATCAATCTTCGGGCGCGGATAGTGGCTGACCTCGTAGAGCTCCTCCTTGGGGGTGATCCACGAACTCAGATTTGCCCAACGCAGCATCGGGCGCTTCGGGTCGTAGGGCTGGGGATCGAGGAACGGAATCAACTCCTCGCCGGCCTGCGGCTCGAGCCCGAACGCCCGCAGCGGCCGCGCCGCCAGGGTGTAGGCCGCGAGCGCCACGGAACCGCGGAACAAGTCGCGCCGGGACAGCGAAGTCGGAGACATGGGTCAAGGATGCGGGCACGGCCGCGACGTCGGAAGGGCAAAGTCGGTCCGGTCACGGAAAGGGCGGGTTTCGGCGAAGGTCGGGCGCGGTTCCCGCCGGCGACAGGCTGGTGCCCGCTTTTTGAGCTTTGAGCTTTCCGGTCCGCCGACTTCACTCGCCGGGTCATGAGTTCCCCGCTAGTCGCCATCATCATGGGGTCCCAATCCGATTGGGAAACGATGCAGCATGCCGCCCAACAGCTCACCGCCTTGGGTGTCCCGCATGAGGCCAGCGTCGTTTCGGCCCACCGGACGCCGGACTTGCTGTTCGAGTTCGCCGCCGCGGCCGCGGGGCGGGGGATCGAGGTGATCATTGCCGGCGCTGGTGGGGCGGCCCATTTGCCGGGCATGTGTGCCAGCAAAACCGCGCTGCCGGTGCTGGGGGTCCCCGTGCAGTCCAAGGCGCTGAACGGCATGGACTCGTTGTTGAGCATCGTCCAGATGCCCGGCGGCGTTCCGGTCGGCACCATGGCCATCGGCAAGGCCGGGGCGATCAATGCCGGCCTGCTGGCGGTCGCGATCCTGGGCAACAAACACCCGCAGTTCCGCGCCGCCTACGAAGGGTTCCGCGCGGAGCAGACGGCCAAGGTGCTCGCCCACCGCACGCCGGGCCAGGAAGCCTGACCGCCGTGGTCACGCCGTCGCCAGAGTTCTTCGCCCGGCTGTTCCGCGGGGACCGCTACCGCTTCGAGTTCGGTGTCCGGCGGGGCGATGACCGTTGGTTCGTGCCGGGGACGGAGTCACCCGTGATGGCCGAGCGGCGGCGTTGGCTGGCCCAGTCCGATGTCCCGGTTTGTTTCTGGCACCCCGAAGGCGCCCCGGTTCTGGAAGAGGCTCTGGGCTTGTTCCCTGAAACGTGGCGGCGCGCCCTGCCGAGTGGTGACCGGGAGCGGCTGGGTGCCTTGGCCGCGGCGTGGGAACCCGACTTTGTGCTCCTCCGGCGCGACGACCAATCCGAGTTTCGCATGGTGGGCGGCGCGGTGTGCTTCCCGTCGTCCTGGGCGCCGGAGGAAAAGCTCGGCCAGACCGTCGATGCCATTCACGAACCCGTGCCAACCCTCAACGCCGAACTGGGAGCGCGCATCCGGACCTTCCTGGCCAAGCTGCCGCCCGGACAGGTGTTTGAGCGGGAGAACTGGGGACTGGCGGTCGTGCCCGAACGCAATCTGCACCCGTGCCGGCGGCAACCCCGGTTGGGAGCGGACGTGGCGTTGGATCAGGTTTGGTTGCGGGTGGAACACCAGGCGTTCCGGGCGCTGCCCGCTTCCGGCGGATTGTTGTTCGTGATCCATCTCACCGTGCATTCGCTGGCGACGGTGCTGACCGACGGAACCGCCCGCGAGGCGTTCCGGCAGATGCTGGAGACCATGCCGGACGCGATCGCGGAGTATAAGGGCATCCAGCCGGCAAGGGCGGGGTTGCTGGGGCAATTGGCGCCATGAATCGGCTGCCCCAGATCGATGTGCTCCGGGCCGTTGCGGTGGTGCTGGTGCTGGGCCGCCATCTGCGGCCGTGTCCCGAGGCGGTTCCGGTCTGGGTGCGGGAGCCGGCCGGGTGGTGGTATCGGGGCGGTTGGACGGGGGTGGATCTGTTCTTTGTGCTGAGCGGATTCCTGGTTTCGGGGTTGCTGTTCCACGAGTTTGCCCGGTCCGGACGATTGCGCGTCGGGCGCTTCTTGGTCCGCCGGGGTTTCAAGATTTACCCCCCGTTTTGGCTGCTCCTGGCCTACGGCCTGGCGTTGACGGTGTTCCGGCGGCAGGCCATCGACTGGCCGCGTTTCGGGATTGAGGCGGCGTTCCTCCAAAACTACCTGCCGGGGCTTTGGGAACACACCTGGTCGCTGGCGGTGGAGGAGCATTTCTACCTGGCGCTGGCGCTGGGCTTCTCCGCGCTGACCGCCGGTCGCAAGCCCGATCCATTCCGCGCGGTTCCCTGGTATTTCCTGGCGGTCGCCGTGATTTGCCTCGGGTTGCGCTGCGCGTTGGCCAGTGGGCCGCTCGACACCTACGTCCATCATTTCCCCACGCACCTGCGGCTGGATTCCCTGGGCTTCGGGGTGCTGCTGGCCTGGCTGTTCCACCGGCACCGGGACCGGTCGATGGCGTTCGTCTGCCGGCACCGCACGCGGCTGCTGGTGGCGGGCGCGCTCGGATTCGTCCCGGCGTTCTGCTGGGAAATCGGGCAGACGCCGTGGCTGCGGACGGTGGGCTACACCGGGCTGTATGTGTCGGCCGGACTTTTGCTGGCCGGCACCCTGGCGAGCGGCCAACCGGATGGCCGCCTCGGGATCCTGCTCGCCCGTGTGGGTGCCAGCTCCTACTCGCTTTACCTCTGGCACATTCCGGCGGAACGGGCGGCCAATGCGTTCGCCAGTCGCCTCACGGACCCTGCCGCGGCGTGGTTGAGCTACGTGGTGCTCTATCTCGCGGGCACGTTGGTCGTCGGTTTGGCGATGGCCAAACTGGTGGAGGTGCCGGCGCTGCGTCTGCGTGACCGGCTGTTCCCGGCCGCGGCCACCCCGCGGGTGGCCGTGCCGGGCAAGTGACGTCGCGAGAACCAACACTACCTCTTCGGCAGCAGGTCAGCGGCGGCTTTCGAGGCGTCGTGGGCTGCCTTGGTGGTCGCGTCCTTGGCCTTCTCGGCGAGCTTGCCCGCCTCGTCCACCGCCTTGGCACCCGCCTGCTTGGCGTCCTCCGCGAGTTGCGCCGCCTTTTCCTTCGCCTGCACGGTCGCCGCGGCGGCCTTGGCCTTGATGTCGTCGGCGAGGGTCTTGAGCGTCGCCTTCTGCTCGTCGGATAGCTTGGCGTTGCTGGCAAGGTCCTGGACCGCGGTGGTGGCGGCCGACCAGTCGGTGTTCCTGATGGCGGTGGCGACCTTGTCGTAACCGGCCTTCACGCTGGCTTCAGCGGAGGCAAAGGCGGATTCGCTTTTGGAGGTGTCCACGGCGGCCGGGGCGGCGGTGGATTCCTTTTCGCTGCAGCCGGAAGGCAGGAGGGCGGCGGCAAGGATCAGCGGGGAGAGCAGGGCGGTCTTCATGGTCAAGGTGGTGCGCGGAAACGCGCGCCGGACGAAACCCCGCGCCGGCAACCACGTCAACCGCGCTTCCGGTGATCGAACGGTGACCGGCTGACGCCTTGCGGTCGGCTGCGGTTCAGGGGGCCGGCCGCACCGACGGGCGGGGCCGCCGATTGCGCGGGCCGGTTTCGCCGCGGGAAAGGCGAAGGCCGCTCGCGTCCACCCAGACTTCGTTGCCCGGACCCTCGACCTCCGCCACGAACTCAATTTCCTCCTCCGGTAAGGTCGCGCCCACCGTGAAGGCGAAACCCGCGGGCCGACCGCCGAGGCGGTGGCGTTCCGTCGTGAAGCGGTCCGACGAATGGTAGCGCAGGATCGTCAGCGGAACATTGGTCCGGGCGGGAGCCGCCGCGGCGAGCGCACCGGCCAGCCCATAGTTCCCGGCGGGCAGGAGCAGCCGGCAATACAGCGTGGCCCGGGTGACGTCGGCCAGCGAGCGCACCCGTAACCACGGCCGCCCATCCCGCTCGGTGACGGTGACTTCGGCGGGCGGTTGGTTCGGGGTGAATCTCACCCGCCATTCCGTCAGCGCGGCGACGCCATTCGGGTCGAACTTCGCCGCCGGTGTCCGGGCGAGCAGGTTTTCCGGCTGCGAGAATTGCAGCCGGAGGTTCGCGACCCGTCGGTTGATTCGCCGGCAGAGGTCGGCGGCGTCCTGTTCGGGTTGAAGGCTCGAATTGCCCCACGTCTGGCGGTCGCCGGGCATCGCGGCGCGGCTTGGACCGATCTTGGCCTCGATCTCGCGCACCCGTTGGCCAAGCCGGACCGGGTCGAACAGATTCGTGAAGAGGCTTCCGGCGCGGGCGACGTAGCGGCGACGCCCCTCCGGCGTGGACAGCACCGCGCGGGCGACCAGACCCATCGCCGGTGGCACCAAGGGCAGGTCGGACTCGCTCCGATGCGTGCCGAGGATCCGGTCCATCCCGTGCGGCAGGAAAACGAACCGTTGCGCCGCGGGATCCAAGTAGAGCCGGTAGTTGTTGCGGTTCATCGAGTAACTGTCCGAGTGGCACAGCATCGCCTCGACCGCCACCAGCGAGAAGAACCGGTCAACGTCCAGGATGTTGGTCAGTGCCGCCCAGCGTCTGGACGCGTCCGGTTCGCGTGCGGCCCCGATCAGCCGCTCCACGGCGGAATGGTCCGCCCGGTCCCGTCCTGACTTGAACTGCAGCCCGCGATCCAGATCGAGCAGGGTGCCGCCTTCGTAGAACTGGCCGGAAGCGTCGGGAAAGTTCCGCTTCAGGAAACCTGGACCATAACCTTCAAGCAGCACGTAAAGGCCCAGGCTGCGGCCGTTCAGCGTCACGATCGCGTGGTCCGCGCGGGGCACCGGGACGCCGGCCGCGGCGAACAGTTCGCGGGCCAGTTTCTCGTGCAGCCGGGTCGGATCCTGGAGCGAATTGTTCAGCGAAATCTTGGTCAGCCCGTGGAACTTCTGGCCGGGCACGTGTTCGTTGAAGTCCAGCGTCAGGCTCGGAGTCCCTTCGAGCGGCTGATAGGAAGAGTGACCCTTCAGTTGCACCGCGACGCCGCGATACGTCCGGCCGCCTTCGCGCACCGTGGCCCGGGCCTGGGGCTTCGGCTCGCGGCCGCCCGGGGAGGTTAGGCCCAACTGCGCCGCGTCGGGCTCCGCGATGGTGATCGCGATCCGGAGCAGGTTGGTCCCGCGAAAAATGTCGTCCCCCGCCTCGGCTTGGACGCGTCCGGGCATGGCGGTCGCCAAGCCCAGAGCCAAGACCATTCCCCGGAGGAGGCGGTGGAAACTGCGTGGGAAATACATGGGATGCCGGCCGGCAAGCTGACCGGTGCCGGCTGGCCGGTCAAAGGCGGGGAATCTCCGTCGGTTGCTGCCGGGCGCATCAGGTCATCCGGGTGGGGCGGCCTGCTGGCCCGACGTGCTGCCGGCGGGACGCCGTCCCGGGGTGTGGCTTCGGTGGTCCGAGGTTTTGCCGTGGACTTGTCGCGGCTCTACCCGCGAATCGCCCCGGCCGGCCGCAGGCCAACCGCGCCTGGGGAACGCCACTCCCCGGCGTTGTTCAGCCCACGGCGGGACGGATGATTTCCACCGAGCAATGGGCGCGGGCGGCCACCGCGCCGGCGACGCTGCCGAGGTTGCGCTGGGCACCGTGATGCAGGCCGTGCGCGCCGAGCACCAGCAAGTCGGCCCGGAAGTCCTCGGCCTGGCGCAGGATCTCCTGCTTGGGGTCGCCTTCGCCGATGGCCGTCTCCGCCGTGAGGTGCGCCGCATAGAGCATCTGCGCGAAATGTTCGACCAGATGGCAGATCCATTCGCGTGGCGTCGTCTCGTGGCTGCGGGCCCATTCGCTCGGAAAAATTCCCGGCCAGGCGATGACGCTTTCGAGGCGGGGGTCCAGCACGGCGAGGAGGCGAATGACGGTTCCTGCCGGCCAGGCGCGGCTGGCCAACTGTCGCACCGCCGCCACGCTGTCGGCCGAGCCATCGACCGCGACCAGCACCCGGAACGGAAACCCGGGGTGGCCCGGACGCGGTCGGCTGACATGGACGGAACCCGGGCCGGAGTTCAGGACCCGCTGCGAGACGGAGCCCAGGAGGACCCGCCCGAGCGCTCCCCGGCCATGCGAACCGACAATGACCCAGTCCGCGGCCAGCTCCCCGGCGATTCTTACGATGGCCCAACCCGGCGAATCCGCGACCGCCCGGGCGGCGACCTGCCAGCCAGGAAACAGCTGGCGAACCTTGACCGCCCCTTCGTTGGCGAGGTTGTGGGCGGCGTCCAGGTGTTCGCCGGTTTTCAACCGGAGGGCCGCCAAGCCCGGTGAAAGCGACAGGTCCACGTCCGCGGCGTCGGCGCCCGGGGTGGGCATCCAAATGTCGGCAACCGACAGGACGGTGAGATCAACTGCGGCGGGAAGGCCCAACAGCGGCAGCTCCGCCACCGCGTGGGCCGAACAATCCGAGCCATCGTAGGCGAGGAGAACCTTCATACGGTCGCCAACGTCGTTCGGAATCGGTGGGGATGCGCGCGGCGGATTGCCGGAAACTCACCTCCGGTTGCGGCGAGGCGGAGCAGCGCGGGCCGGCCCGAGGGGCTTTTTTCCCAACTTCCTGCCCGGCGTGAATGCCTCCGCGGTGGGCGGATTGATGTCCCCGCAGTGAATGGGGCCACCACACTTTCCGGGTTTTGCCGGGCGGCGTCGCCCCGGCGCCCCGGCGGGGCTGTTGCCCCGCCGCGGTTGAAGGTGAGCGAGTTTAATGGGCGGCCGGTGGTTTGGGCCTGACATGGCCCATGAATCCCGGCAACTCAGGGGTGTCCGGTCGTTTTCCATCGCACCACTTCCACGAACATGTTCGCCCAGCAGTCCCTCGAAGAACGCGTCCGCCTCTCCTACGTGAACCTGGAACGCCAGCGCCGGCCCAACGGCGGCTACGTGGCCAGCCCGTATTCCGCGGAGGACGGCTCGGGCGACGCCTACAACGTGTTCTGGATCCGCGACATCATGTTCGCGACCTACGCCAACGAATACCTCGGCTGCTTCGACAAGATGATCGAGAGCTTCCGGCTCGTCCTGGACATCTTCAAACGCTACCACCTGCGCATCATCCAGGCATCCATCGTGAAGCCGGATGTCCACCATCAGCGGGGCGATTTCATGCCGGCCCGGGTGCATCCGACCACCCTGGAATCCATCACCGACGACTGGGGCCACCACCAGCTCGATGTGTTCGGGCTGTTCATGTATAAGATGGGCGACCTGATCCGGAAGGGCTACGGGTTCCGCTTCACCCGCGAGGACTACATGCTCATCAGCCACATCCGGAACTACATCTACAACCTCGGGTTCGAGCCGGACTTCGGGATGTGGGAGGAGGGCCCGGAGGAGCACGTCAGCAGCTACGGCGCCGTGCTCGGCGGCCTGATGATGTGGCACGACCGCGGCTTCTACGATTACAAGTATCGACAGAAGATCGAGATCGGCATTCACGTGCCGGTGAGCGAACGCATGATCGCCGACGGCTGGGCCGCCTTGGCGCGCCTGCTCCCCCGGGAATCACCGAGCCGGCCGTGCGACCTGGCCCAGCTCAGCCTAATCTGGCCCTACAGCATCGTGGACTACGATACCAAGCTGAAGATCCTCGAACAGGTTGAGGCCAATCTCGTGGGCGAACGCGGGGTCTGCCGTTATCCGGGTGACGTCTACTGCGGCAAGGGGTTGGTCCCGCACCACGGGGAGACGGCCCAGTGGCCGCTGGGGTTTGCCTGGCTCGCGATCTGTTATGCCAAGTTCGCCGAACATGGCTTCGGTTACCGGCAGGATCGCAGCTCGTTCCCCCTCAGCTGGGATGATCGGCGGGCCTACTTTGCCAAGTCGGTCAGCTATTTTGCGCGGCTGGAGGCGGTCATGACCCCGGAGGGTTTTGTCCCGGAAATGTTCGTGGGCGAACAGATGGGCCACAACACCCCGCTCGCGTGGGCGCAGAGCTTCCACATCATCGCCGCGCAGATGCTGCTCAACCTGACCCACCGGCATCCGCAGCAATTCCGGCTGCCGGCGGACATCCGGCTCGGCGTGCCGCGGGGCTCCGTGATCCCGGCAGCGCTCGCTGCGGTTCGCTGAGCGCCTATGGCTTCCGTTGCGTCCCTTGCAGGCGCAGCGTGCCGAAATTGTTCTTCTGCGTGCGGGTGTGCGGCGCGCCCGCCCACCATTGCTCGTGGCGAAAGTTGCCGAAGTTACCGGTGCCATCCTCGGGCTGGTCCAGGTCGCCGACTGCCAGGTTCAGGCCGACGGCCGCGTTCCCGGCCGCAGGGACGTAGTAGTGGCCGGGGCTGAGTTCCACGCAGGGATCAAACCGCACCGACCATTCGATGACGTATCCGCGACCGTCCGGCTGCGGCCGGGCAACCGCCCGCTGGACGCCGCGCTCGATCCAAGCGCGATAGGTGTCCCAGGCCGCCGGCTTGCTGCGCGGTTCGCCCTCCAGCAGCCCGCCGACCCCGAGGCCGCCGAGCCGTGACTTGGTGAGATTGCAGACCATCTGCCAAGAAGCCGCACTGCCTTCCGCGCTTTCGTCGCCAGCCCAACGATGGGAGCCGTTGAGCAAGATCTCGATCTCGTCACCGAACCACGGGAATCCCTCCCGGCTCAGCTCGTGGGCCCTGGGATTCTCCGACGGCAACCACCGTTCGGAGGCGAGCCCGTAGAGTCGGTCGTCCGTGATCTCAAAGGCGAAGTGAAGCCACTCGGCGTCGTGTTTCACCCAGCCCCGCAACGCGAGGTCCCGTTCATCCGTGACCGGGGAGAATTCGGCCACCCAATCGCGGACACCGCGGAACTCCGTGGCGTCGTTCCATTCGCCGGGAGCGATCACGCCATCCAGCACCGGCGTCGAACCGAACCAAGACACCAACTCCGGCCGGCGCAGCCCCGGCGCGGGCCCATCGACGGGGCGGCTGCCGGTGGTGCAGCCCAGTAGCAGCCCGGCCCCAAGCCCGGCCCACGCCGCACCGCGGCCCGACTTACCCGCGCTGATGGCACGCAGCGGGCTCAACTGAGGCTCCAGCCCGGCCGGTATTCGCGCCGGATGAATGGCGCGGCCTCGGGCGCGTTCGTGGCCCGCAGATTTGCGGAATCCCATTCCAGCTTACGGCCGACGCGGTAGGCCACGTTGCCGAGGTGATTGGCCTCGGTGAGCCAGCCGGCGTAGTCGAAGTTGCAGGTGGTCGGCGCGCCCGTCTTGCAGGCGTGAATCCATTCGGCGTGATGGCCGAGCGACTTCGGGATGAACGGCTCGGGCGGCTTGAATCCGGCAAAATCCTTTTCGGGCAGCAGCACGTGTTTGTCGTAGCTGGCCAGCAGCATCCGCCCCTGCGTGCCGACGAAAAGGACCCCGCTGTCCCATTGCGGGATTCCGCCGCGGGTCCAGATCTCCGGCTTGTCCTCGCCCTGATGCCACGTCAGGCGGACCGGCGGCAAACCACCCCGCGCACCGTAGGTGTAAGTGGCGCGCATGGAGGCCGGGGCGATTTCCGGGTGCGGCGGCGGGCCGCTGGGCTCAATGGTCAACGGCACCTGGAGCTTGAGCGCCCAGAAGGGCAGGTCGTTCCAGTGCGAACCCAGGTCGCTCATCGTGCCGTTGCCGAAGTCCCACCAACGATACCATTTCGGTCCGGGGTAATAGACTTCGTGGAATGGCCGGAACGGCGCCGGTCCCAGCCACAGGTCCCAGTCCAATCCCGGCGGCACCGGCGACGTGCCGGCCGGACGTTCCTGCACGGTGACAATGTCGTGATTGCGCGCGGCCGCCTCGGCCGATTGGCGGCCCCAGGCGCGGCCGACCCAAACGTGAACCTCGCTTACGGGCCCGATGGCGTCGCGCTGGATCAGTTCGACGACCCGGCGGTAATTGTCACCGGCGTGGATCTGCGTGCCCATCTGGGTGGCGACCTTTGCGCGGGCCGCCGCCTCGCGGATCGTGCGGGCTTCCCAGAGGTTGTAGGTCAGCGGCTTCTCGCAGTAGACGTGTTTGCCCAGCCGGAGGGCCGGCAGCGTGGCAAAGGCGTGCGTGTGTTCGCAGGTGCTCACGATCACCGCGTCGAAGCGCTTCTCGGCGTCGTAGAGTTTGCGGAAGTCGGCGTAACGCCGGGCACCCGGATGCCGGGCCTGCGCCGCGTCCAAGGAACTGCCGGCCACGTCGCACACGGCCACGATGTTTTCGGTGCGTGCCACGTCGGCCAGGTTGCCCGCGCCCCGTCCGCCCACGCCGATTGCGACGACGTCGAGGCGGCTGTTGAGGTTCTGGCCGCGGAGCAGCAACGGGACGGAAAGGGCGCCCGCTCCAACGGCAAGCCGTTGGCCGAATTGGCGGCGGGACATCGAACCGGGCGGGGAAATCGTCCGGTGGGAAGCAGGTTTGCGGCTCATGCGAGGTGGAGATTGGCAGTCAGCACGGTGGTGGAACGGCGACAGCATGGACCGTTGCACCGGTCGGGCTCAATCGGGAATCCGCCCCGCGGACTCTCTCGGGCGCCAACCAAGTGCTGCCGGCATCTTGCCGGCAGGGGACGCGCTTTGTTGTCCGGCCGGATCAGGACCGCAGCACCTTCGCCAGCGCCTTCCCCTTGGCCAATTCATCGACCAGTTTGTCGAGGTAGCGAATCTCCCGCATCAGCGGTTCCTCGACTGTTTCCACGCGGACCCCACAGACCACTCCCTTGATCAGGGACCGGGCGGGATTCATCCGAGGCGCCTCCCGGAAGAACGTTTCGAAGTCCGTTTGCTTCGCCAGTTGTTCCGCCAGCCCCGGCCCGTCGTGGCCCGTCAGCCAGCAGATCACGGCATCGACCTCCTCGCGCGTGCGTCCCTTCCGTTCCGCCTTGGCGACATAGAGCGGATAGACGCTCGCGAAGGGCGTGGTGTAGAGGCGGTGTTTAGTGTTCATGGGGAGCAGGAGACTGTGACCCCGATGGCCGGCGACTGCCGAACGGCCAGTAAGACGACCGAGCGGGCCGTCACGATTGCAACCGCCGCCCCGTTCGGTTGGCAAGTTCGGCCAACAGTTCCGAAGGCCGGCGGGTGCCGGCCGGGATCGCCATGGCAGGTGACTTTCGCCCCCAGTGAGCGGTCTCCCTCTCATGGCATCGAAAGGTGAATCCAAGACGTCAGCTCAAGCGGGCCGCGGACGACGCCTGGGTGGGTTTGCCGCCGATTGCGTCAACCTGCTGCCGGCCCGGATCGGCCGGGGTTACGGGTGGCCGCGGTTTTCGCGTTCCTTGCCGCAGAATCAGGCCGGAAGGGTGGATCGCTTCGGTTGGAATTGGATCTGAGAGCTGATTCCGTTCGTGCTCCCGCGGCGATAGCCGAGCAAGTCCACCGTCACCCAGGCGTATCCGAGGGACCGCAGGTGGTCGGTCAGTTCCTGACGAAACTCGTCCGCCAACAGCCGGGGCCATTCCGCGGAACCGACCTCGATGCGGGCCAAGTGGCCTTGGGCGAGTTCATGATGCCTCACCCGCACGTCAAAGCAGCCGGCGTCCCGCAGGAAGTATTCCGCCTCCTCGATCATCCTGAGCTTTTCCGGCGTGACCCGTTCACCGGTCGGGATACGGGAGCTGAGGCAGGCCAACTGCGGTTTGTCGGCCGTGGGCAGGCCGAGTTTGGCGCTCAGTTCGCGGATTTCCGCCTTGGTCAGGCCGACTTCCTTCAGGGGCGCCCGCACCTGGAATTCGGCCGCGGCTTGCGCCCCCGGACGATGGTCGCCGAGGTCGGACGCGTTTTCGCCATAGGCCAGGACGGCGAAATGTTCACTGCGAGCCAAGGGCTCCAATTCGGTGAACAGCGCATGCTTGCAGAAGTAGCACCGGTTCGTCGGGTTCTGAAGATACTGGTCGTTGGCGAATTCGGCGGTATTGACGACCCGGACCGCGAAGCCGAATTGCGAGGCGATGCTCAGTGCTTCGGCCAGTTCGCGCCGCGGCAGGCTGGGGGAATCGGCAATCGCGGCGAGGGCCTTCGCTCCCAGGACGTCGTGGGCGACTTTCGCCAGAAACACGGAATCGACGCCGCCGGAGTAGGCGACCAAGCACGAACCGAATCCGCGGAGCAATTCGCGCAGTTGATGGAACTTTGTCTCCGACATGGGCCGAATCATCGCGGCTGTCGCCGGCTTGTCCACCGGCGTGCCGGCGGGTTTAACGCCGATTGCTAAATGAAAAAGCCGGTGGGAACGGAATCCCACCGGCTTGGAATGAATTCAGGATCAGGCAGTCAGCGTGGCGATATCGGCGGCGGCGATCGCGTCGATGCGCACCCGGCGCTTATGGGCGCCTTCGCCCATGCCGACCTCGGCGCCGACCGACTTGCCCTGGAGGGCTTGGCCGACTGGCGACAGGTAGCTGATCACGCTGCGCTCGTCGTTGCCGTCCCAAGCGCCAAGGATATGCAGGGTTTCCTGCTGTCCGGTCGCCACGTCCGTGAAGGTCACGGTGGTGCCCGGATTGACCGCGTCGGTGCTGACGTTGGCAAAGTCCGTGCCGCGGGCGCGGGCCTGCTGGAGCTCCAGCTCGTGCTTGCGACGGTTCAGGATCTTCTGCTGTTCCTTGGCGAACTTGTATTCCGCGTTTTCCCGCAGGTCGCCGTAGCTCCGGGCCAGGGCGATGTCCTTGATGTTCGCGGGAATCTTGTTGTTGCAGAGGTCGTCGTATTCGGCCTTGCGGCGCTCGATGCTCTTCCAGCTGGTCTGGATCGTCTTGTCCTCCCGCACGTGGTCCCCGGAAATCATGTCCTGAATGGCCGGATAGGCCTTCACGATGCGGGCGAGCAACGAACGCTTGTCCATGTCGTCGAAGCTCGGGCTGAGCTGGAGCGAGCGGGTCAGGTCACGCACGACCTCGACGTCGGCCGACTCGATGAGCTCCGGCAGCAGTTCCAGGTCCTGCATGACGTAGTCGCGGAGGCGGTTGCTCTTCTTTTCCTGGAACTGGTCCCGCTCAATGGCGGTCAGCATTGCGCGGAAGACTTCTGGCCCGAGGATGTCGGCGAAGTAGTCGGCGCGTTCCTTGCCCAGCCAGAGCAGCAGCTCGCTGCTGGCGGAATGCTGGCTGATGAGGCGGGTAATCGTTTCCTTGAGGAGTTGGCCCCGGTCTTCTGTCAGGAGCAGGCGGGCGCATTCGCCGACCAGTTTGGCCGGAATCCGCTCGTTCAGCATGTTCACGATCAGCGGCGACCAGTCGGGGATGGCGTCCTTGAACGATTCCAGCGCCCGACGGTGCTTGGCGGCCGGCAATTCCTCGAACAGGCTGCGGACGCGGTTGGCCTTGACCCAAATGTCGGGGGCCCCGATTTCCCCTTCGATCGGGCCCAAACCCGCGGCAACCCGCAGGTCGTCCCGGGCGAAGATGCCTTCCAAGGCCTCGGACTCGCGGGTCTGCGCGTGACTGGTGACCTCGGCGTTGAGCAGCTGGAGAATCTCCGGGATCGCGTCGCGATTCTTGAAGTCGTCGAAGCTCTTCAGGATCTCGTTCACGACCACCACGCGGGCCTTGAGGCCCTTCGCGGCCCGGAACTCGGTCAGCAACCGGTCACCCAGTTCGGTCTGCTCCGACTGATAGATGATCGGATCGGTCTTCTTCGCCGGGATCATGAAGTGACCATCCTTCTTCATCTCGGCCCGGGCGACTTCCCACCATTTCTTCCAGTCGCTGGTCACGACATCCTTCAGGGAGTCTTGGATCTGGGTGATCGTGGCGCGGCCACCGAAGCTGTCGAGGACCAGCTTCACCACGTCCAGATGATGGAGCGCGGCCATCTGCTGCAATCCCTTCAGGTCGGCCGCCTTGCGGGCGAGGATGTGCTCCTTGGAGATGGCCTTGAGGGTTTCCGCCGAAAAGGCGAGGTCCATTCCGTGTCCGGCCTTGGTCTGGAAGTCGATCACGAGCCGGCCGGCAATGCCGTCCAGCGCCTTCACTTTGCCAAAACCCCAGCTTTTGTGCTGGCAAAAACCAGCTTCGAGCAAGGCCGTCAGGGCTCCCACATGTCGGGATTGAATTTTGCCCGCGGCGACCAATTGCTCCATTTCCTCTTTCATACGTTCAAAAAGATGACTCCGAATTGAATGGCGGGCAGTATGCCGCCTGAATGGTTTCCGCACCACGACAAATTGCAGTGCGCCTTTTGCGCGACGCCGACACGCCGGGGGATTTCATCGAGCACCGGCTCGAAAAGGACCGCTTCGTGCGGGAGCTTCGCCCCGAGGATCGTCGCTTGGTCCAGGAGCTGATTTTCGGCGTGATCCGTTGGCGCGGCACCCTCGACTGGATGATCCACGCGCGCACCGAGGGCCGGCCCCAGAAGCCGCTCGCCCAGACCATCCTCCGCCTGGCGCTCTACCAACTGTTCTGGCTCGACCGGGTTCCCGCCTATGCCGTCCTGAATGATTCGGTCGAGCTGGCCCGCCGGTTCGGGGGCGAAGGCTTGGGCAAGTTCGTGAATGCCGTCCTGCGTGGCGTGACCCGCGACAAGGCCGAAGTCGGCAAGGCCTTCGAGGCCCTGCAGCAATCCGACCCCGCCGTCGCCTGGTCCCATCCGGGCTGGCTCGTGAAACGGTGGGACGAACTCTTCGGCGCCGACGCGTGCCGGCAGTTGCTCGATTGGGACAACACCCCGCCGACGACGTTCGTGCGGTTGAATCCGCGGCGCCTCGACCCCGAAAAGCTGGTCGAGCTGTGGCGGGAAGAGGAGATCGAGTTTGAGCCAATCCGGCGCGACTGGTTTCCGGCGGACCTTGTCTTCGAACTGAAGTCCCATCCGCCAATCGCCGGGCTCCGGTCTTTTGTGCGGGGTGGCTTCTACGTCCAGGACCCCAGCACCCTGCTGGCGGTCCAAATGCTGGACCCGCAGCCCGGCGAGACGGTTCTCGACTACTGTGCGGCCCCGGGCGGCAAGACGACCTACATGGCCCAGCGAATGGAAAACAAGGGCGTCGTCATGGCCCATGATCCCTCGTTGGAAAGGCTGCGATTGGTGCAGGAAAACGCCTCCCGGCTCGGTTGTTCCAGCGTGCTGACCACCAACGTGGCCCCCACCGCGGTCCGCGAAAAGGGACGCTACGACCGAATCCTCGTCGATGCCCCGTGTTCCAATACCGGCGTGCTGCGGCGTCGGCTGGAAGCCCGGTGGCGTCTGCAACCGGACGAAATTCCCCGACTGGCGGATCAGCAACTGCAACTGCTGCTCAATGTGGCGGATCTGCTCAAGCTGGAAGGCCGGCTGGTGTATTCGACCTGCAGCTTGGAACCCGAGGAAAACCGCGTCGTAGTGGATCGCTTCCTCCAGCAACGCGCCGGCTTCCGGCTGCGGAAAGACCGCCAACTGACACCGTTCCAGAATCAGGTGGACGGCGCCTACGTGGCCGTCTTGGAGCGCGACTAGGCGAAGTTCATCAGTCGCCGGCCGCACGAACCCGTTCCAAGCCGGCGGGACCGTGCCACCAGATTTCGGCAAGTCCGTGGGAAAATCGGGTTTCCCAAGGCAAGTGATACGCGCCGGCATCCAGCCAAAGCAGGGCGTCGCCCGGTTTGAGGGAGCGGGGCAAAGGTTTCCGGACCAACTGATCGAAGGCCATGCAGGTGGGCCCGTAGACCGCGGTCGGGACGGATGTCCCGGTGTGCTTGCGGAGCGGGAGCAGTTCGTGCTGTTCCCAGACGGAAACCAACGCGTGCAGAGTCCGGCCGCCGTCGCAGATCAGTTGGCGCAGCCCGCGGCGTTCCTTCACGTCCAGCACCCGCACCGCTAGCACGCCGGAGCCGGCGCTGACAAACCGGCCGTTCTCCAGCCAAACCTGTTCCACGGAGGGCAGGCGGCGGAGAGCCTCGCGCACCGTTCGCGCCAGTGACTCCGGTGAAATTCCCGCGTCGAGGCGTTTCCCGGCGCGGCTAAGGGCGTGGCGCGGTGGCAGGCCGCCACCGAGATCCAGGTGGCGGGGCGAAACGTTGGCGGCGGCGGCAAACTCCGCGACTTCGGCCAAGGCCAGCGCATAGCAGTCCGGGGAAGCGACGTTGGTCCGCAGATGGAAGTGGAGCGTCTCCACCGCCAGTCCGGCCCGGCGGAGACGACGGACGGCCAGCGTCGCCTCGGTCGGAGTCAGGCCAAACTGGGTCGGCAACGCGGGATTCTCCGGATCGAACTCCGCAGTCGTGCATAGGCGAAGTCCCACTCGCCAGCGGTCTTGCCGGGCCATCGGCAGAAGCTCAGCCAGTTCATTTAGCGAATCGAAGTTCACCCGGAGTCCCGGCCGGGAATGGCGGGCGAGCCAGCGGTGTTTGGCTGGCCCGTTCACCAACAGGTCATCCGCGGTGAAGCCGGCCGCTTCGGCCAGTTGAAATTCGGCTTCGCTGACCACCTCAGCTGGGCGCCCTTGCGAACGCCACCACCGCAACAACGCCGGCAGCGGCTGGGTCTTGGTGGACAGCCAATTCACCAACGGCCGGCCGAAGTCGAGCGACTCCAGGCGGGCCACTGCGTCGGCAACCGGTTGGGAACTGAACAGGAAAAACGGAGTGCCGGCGCCCAGCCGCAGCGCGTCGGCGGCCTGCTCGCGCCAAAAGGCCAGGAGCTCTGGCGGATGTCCGAACTCGGGTGCCGCATTCGGCTTCGCGCCGCGTCGGATTCGGCGAACCTTCTCGACCTTCTTTCGTTCGTCTCGAACCGCGAGGGCAGGGGAGCTCAATCGAAGACCTCCACCTGGAGGCCGGTGCGCTGGTGGACTTCGGCCGCGATGCCTTGCAGTTCGGCCGCGCTCAGTTTGGTGGCCCACGGTTCCGGCGTTGGGCGGGCAATGGTGTAGGCGTGGACCTCGCGGATGCGGCCACCGTCCCGGGTGATGCTATTCAGCCGCTCGCAGTAGGCGGCCAGTTCCTCGGACGGCATGGCGGCGCCGTTGACCTTGAGGAAGAGCGTCTGGACGACGATCGGTCGCGCCCGGGCCGTTTCCAGCAGGTTGGCCACGATCCGTTCGAAGCGGACCGCGGAGCGATTCACCAGGCGGTAGTAGGGCTCCGTGCCTGCATCCAGTTTGCACCAGTATTCGCCGTTGTTCGCGTCCATCAGTTCGAGCCCACGTTTCACCGAGCCCTTGTCGAGGCCGGCGGAGTCGGTGATGAGCACCAGCTTCGCCTCGGGCAGGCGGAGCGTTTCCTTCACGCCGACCACCGTGCGGACACATTCGTCGAAGTTGGGAACCATCGTCGGTTCGCCGTCCCCGCTGAAGGCGATGTCCCGCACCGTGCGGGTCAGCTCCGGCACTTGGTCAAACTTGGGCTGCGTCGCCAGGCCGCCGTCCTGCGCGTAGCGGATCAGCCAAGTGAGTTCCTCGGCCAGTTGGTCGAGCTTCACGGCGCTTGCGCGGCCGGGAGTCCGGCGGTCCACCTCGCAATACACGCAATCGAAGTTGCAACGCTTGTCCGGGTTCAGGTTCACGCCGATCGAGAGCCCGCGCGACCGGCGGGAGATCACCGGATAGACGTAAACGAGGTCCTGGAACACCCGCGTGTGGTCCTGGACCGCCGCCCAGGAACTTTGGATTGCAATGGAGGCATTCGCCACGCGGCCAAGGTAGGCGGGGCGTCGGCGCACGCAAAGCGCGGCGAACGTGGTTCCGGATGGACGAAAAGAATTCTGAAACTTTTCCCCGCCTTGCCGCGTAACACCTCCCGTGATGACGACGACGATGAATGCAAAACTGAACGTGCTGGATCAGGTGATGGATACGGCGGTCGCCCCCCGCACCAGTCCCACCGCCCTCCGGCCGAATTCCCGGACGCCGGAACCCAAGGTCCGCCTACGCCGGACTTCCCCGCGGATCGCCACGCCGGCACCGGCCGAGAGCCTGTGGCGCGTGACCATGGCCGAGGCGCGCGATGGTGTGGCCGAGCGCGCGCTGACCTGGACGCTCATGGCTGCCGGCCTCGCGGGGCTCGGCTGGCTCGCCTACGCCGGGCTGCAATTCCTGCTCGCCTGGGAGGGATTGGTGTCCTGGGTGCGCGCGGCCATGGTGTGAACGGCAAAACTTCTTCGGATCGGCGGTCGACCTCCCCGAGGCGGCCGCCGATTTCTTTTCCCGGTTTCCGGATATTTTGAGTTCACAAACCCCGTCGTTTCGCTTTTATCCACGGCTTTTCGCCGCCGACAAACCGACCGATGAAACATTTGCTGAGTCTTGAGGCGCTTTCCGGAGCCGAGATGCGGGCCATCCTGGACCGCACGGCAGACTTCAAACGGAACCGCGCCACGCACGCCCGCCCGCTCCAGGGCCAGACGTGGGCGCTCATCTTCAGCAAGTCCTCGACCCGCACCCGCGTGAGCTTCGAGGTCGGCCTTCGCGAGCTCGGTGCCCAGGTGCTCTTCCTCAACGCCGGCGACATCCAGCTCGGGCGTGGCGAACCGATCAAGGACACCGCCCGCGTGCTCGGCCGCATGATCCATGGCGCCGTCATCCGGACCTTTGCCCAGAGCGACGTCGTGGACTTCGCCCGCTACGCGCAGATCCCGACGATCAACGCGCTGACCGACGACGAGCACCCGTGCCAGATCCTCACGGACATCTTCACGTTCGAGGAGCGGCGCGGCGAACGCATCGAGGGCAAGACCGTCACGTTTGTCGGCGACGCGGCGTGCAATGTCCCCGTGTCCTGGCTGTGGGCGGCGGCGAAGCTCGGCTTCACCCTCCGGCTCGCGGCGCCCAAGGCCTACTGGCCCGACGAAGCCATCGTGCGGCGCGCGGCGGCCGGCGGCCCGATGCAGTGGACCGGTTACTCCGCCGAACAGGTGGTCGAACGCCTGCCCATCGGCGCCGGCATGCTGGAGCTGCTCACCGACCTGAACCTCGCGGCCCGCCAGGCCGACCTGCTCTACACCGACGTCTGGGTTTCGATGGGCAAGGAAGCCGAGTCCGCCCAGCGGCTCAAGGACCTGTCCGGTTACCAGATCAACGCCGAATTGGTGAAGCTCGCGAAGCCGAACGCGCTGGTGATGCACTGCCTGCCCGCCTACCGCGGCAAGGAGATCGACGACGCAACGGTCGAAGCCCACGCCGACACGATCTTCACCGAGGCCGAGAACCGGCTGCATACCCAGAAGGCAATCGTGAACTGGCTGGTGGAGTAAAACGGCGCGGGGCCAGGGTGTTGGTGGCGGCGCTGAGCATCGCGGTTCTCAGTCTGGCAATTCTGCTTTGGTCAACGCGGGCAGGTGGCGGCCCGGTTCAGAATCCCGGACTCCGGCTTGAACTCGTTGGCTTCACCAACATTCAGGGCGCGTGGTGTGCGGATCTCGTTGTCACCAACCCTACTCGAAACTTGCACTTTGTGGAGGCGTGGAGGGGGGACGCAAAGTATTGGGGCGAAGCGATCGGTAACGGCAAAACCAACGAGCTCCAAGGCATCCAATTCTCAGGTGGCCCGGTGGACGTTCCGGTGGCAGGCGTGGTTTGGTTGAGAGTGGAATTGCCGCCCGAGACAGAACGTTGGCAGGTGACAGCAAAATGTTATCGCAGCGACCTGTTTAGCCGGAGTTTCTTGGATCGCTCCCCGGGCAAGCGGTGGATTCCAGAGACTCTGAATAATCTGCCTGAGCCCATTGTCGATCGATTCGCCCAAATCTTTATCTGGCCGACCTGGCGGCGGTCCTTTGACCTGAGTTCCGGGTTCCTGACCAATCTCCCACCCATTCGGTAGTTTCGTGCTTGCCCGGTTGGGAAGCCTTCGGCTGGGCGGGACTCGGGGCAGTCGACCGGTCGCGGCATTTCCGGTTGGCGTCGGCCGGACGCCATGCGATTCCAAGGCCATGCGACACCGACTTTACGGGCTCATTGCGGTCTGGCTCTTGGCCCTGCTACCGGCGTCCACGGCGGAAGTGGCCAATCCGGTGCTGCTGTATTCCCTGTATTTCCAGGCGCCCGGCGAGAACCGTTACGCTGCGGACGGCGCCTATCGCGAGGTGGTCAGCCGGTTGCGGGAACACTTCGAGGTGCGGGTCAGTCCGGAACGACCGACGGCCCGGCAGTTGCGCGATGTCGCCGTGGTGCTGCTGGCCAATCCCAATGACGTGGCACACGGGACCAATCCGCCGCCGCCCCACGTCGCGGTGCGCGATGTCCGGGTCCTGGAAAAGTTCGTCCGGCGCGGCGGCGGCCTGATCGTTTTCGGCAACCAGGAAGGCCACAACTTGGAGGTGCCGGACTTGAATCGCCTGCTGGCGCGGTTCGGCCTCCAGATGACCAACCGCTTCCACGACGCCAAGGTGATTCCCGTCGCCGCCGCCACACCGGCGATCGGCGGCCTGCGCTGGGGCTTCTACACGGGCAACGAAATCCTGCTTCGCCCCAATCACACCGCCCGCCCGACTGCCTGGGTGGAGAATCCGGTGGCGATCCCGACCGCGACCGGGCAGCGCAACGAGCCGGGAGTCCTGCTGGCTTCCGCGTCACCGGGCAAAGGCCGGGTGGTGGTGGCGACGGATGCCGGCTGGATCACCGACAACGCCCTGAAGGAACTGGGCGTCGGCCCGGTTACGCTGCGCGGGCAGGACAACTGGGAAATTTTCCTCCGTCTTTGCGACTGGACCGCACGCCGGGCCGCCGCGCCTTGATGAACCCAAGGTTTCCACAAACCGTGAAGTTAGGCCGGTCGGTGTGGCCTTGGCTGGTGCTCATCTCGTGGCTTGGGGGCGGAGCCATGTGGGGCGCGACGAATGTCCCCGCGGCGAATTCGCCGCCGGTGGTCCGTTCGGTCTTCCGTGCGGGTCACGACCCGCAATGGGCGCAGGAAACATGTGACGACTCGGGCTGGCGACCGATCCGGCTCGACCGGAGTTGGCACGCCCAGCCGGTGGGAATGCCGTGGCGCGTCGGGGACGAAGGCTGGTATCGCGTTTCCGTGGTCATGCCGGCCGACGTGACGGAATGGGTTTGGACCGCTTCGGCCGGGTTCGTGGGCAACGTCAGCGAGCTATGGCTGAACGGGGTTCGCCTTGGCGGAATCGGCTCGTTTGAACTGCCCGAAGTCACCGCCCAACGCGCCGTTCACGCGGCGGTGGTGCCGCCTCCGCTGTTGCATCCGGGCACGAACCTCCTCGCGGTCCACGTGCGCAATGTCGGCGGTGCCGGCGGCATTCTGGGCGGGCCGGTGGGCATCTTTGAGACCGGGATCTTCCTGCCAGCTTGGAAACACCTCGAACTACAGCGGGAGGTGACTCGGGTCGGCTTGGCTGCGCTGTGTTTCGGCTGGGCGCTGGTGCCGCTGTTGTTCCGGTTGGTCGGCGACCGGACGGGCATTTTCGCCGGCGCCGGAACTCCGGCGGCCCTGATCGGAACGGGTGTTTTGCTCCATTCGCAGTGGGTCAACTCGACTGCCCTTGGGCCCGCGCGGCCAGTTCTTGCCCTCCTGGCTTGGTTGGCGGCGGGCAGCACGGCGCCGGCAATCTACGGCTTCGCCAAGCACCTCGGCCGGCCGTCGCGGGGCTGGGACCTGTGGGTGGCCGTGGGCACGTTGTCGTTCTTCGGCTTCTCGTTCTTCGCGGCGAAGAATCTGGGCCGGGTGATGGAAATCTACGCGGCCTTCGCTCTCTGGATGCTGGTTCCGATCCTGGCGCAATGCCTCGCCGCGCCGTCCGAACGACACTTGGTCGCGCGGGCGACCGCGGCGGGAACGGTAGCGCTGACGGTCGCGGGCCTGCTGGTCGCCGCACTTGGTGTCTGGCCGCTGGTTCCGTTCGCCGCGCAGTGGTGGGATTTTTCGGATGTTGGCATCCTCGTGTTCGTGACGCTTCTCGGCGGCGCCTTGCTGCGCGGGCATGTGCTGGCCCGGCGGCAGGAAGTCGAGCTCGGCCGGCGATTGGTGGTGGCCCACGGGGAGGAGCGCAGCCGTCTGGGCCGGCAACTGCATGATGGCGCGTTGCAGGACGTCCAATACTGGCGGCTTCAGGCGGAGATCGGCGGCGGGGAAGACTCGCCCCAGCCGCCGCGGGAATCGCTCGGCGCCATCGGCTCCGGTCTCCGAGACGTGGCCCGCGAACTGCGCCAGGTCGCCGAAGACCTCCAACCCGTGGCCGCCCGGCGGCAGGATTTGGCCGGTGCGTTGGCGGAGTTGGGCGAACGCCTGGGTCAACGGCACGGCGTGGCCTGCCGGATAGCCGCGCAATTGCACGACGACGTGCCGGCGGCGGTCCGCGAGACGTTTTACCGGATCACCCAGGAAGCGTTGGGCAATGCCTGCCGCCATTCCGGCGCCCAGGAGGTTGAAGTGGAAGTGCGCGATGACGGCCGGTCGGTCCAACTGGAAGTCCGTGACGCCGGTCGTGGCTTCGAGCCCCAGGACGTCGCTCCGGGGCGCCTGGGCCTGGGATTCCTGCGGGACCACACGGAGTGGATCGGCGGAAACCTGGCCGTGCGGTCGTCCCCGGGTCGGGGAACTACCGTTTCGGTGACGCTCCAGCGACCCTTTCGCGGCGCATGAACCCGACTCTGATCACGGTGCTGTTGGCGGACGACCATCCGCTGTTCCGCGAGGCGTTGCGCGGCTTGCTGCAGCGCGACGGCCGTTTTGAGGTCGTGGCGGTGGTCCCGAATGGCGCCGTGGCGGAGGCCGAATTGCTGCGGTTGCGCCCTGACGTGGCGCTGCTGGACCACGCGATGCCGATCCGCAGCGGGCTGGAGGTCGTCCGGGCCGCGAACGCGCAGTCCCTCCCGACCCGCTGCGGACTGCTCAGTTCCTTTGGCAACCCGCTCCTCGTCGCCGAGGCGCTGCGTTCGGGTGCCGACGGTTACCTGCTGAAGGAAGATGCCCCGACGACGTTGGCGGACGGCGCGGCGCGGCTGGCTGCCGGCGAGTGCGTGATCAGTCCCGCCGTGGACCGCGCGGCGTTGCGGGATGCGATGAATTCCCTCGCGGTCAGCGGACGTGAAATGGACGTGCTCAGGCTGCTCGTCCAGGGCGCCCCGGCGTCGGAAATGGCGTCCCGGCTCGGGATCAGTCCCCGGACGGTGGAGACGTATCGGAATCAATTGGTGGTCAAGTTTGGCGCGCGGAATGCCGTTGATCTGGTGAGACGGGCCGTGGAGTCGGGTTTTCTGGTCGGCCAGTGAGGTAGCCTCCGTATCCTTACGGAGTGCTTTGGCCCTGAGAACGGCTTGCTGCCCGCTCATGGTTCCCACGTCATGAAAGCAAATCGTTCCCTCCCAGCCCGGTCCTTCGGCCCGGCATCCCTGCTGTTCGCCACCTGCGCCGTCTCGGTCGCGCTCCTGCCCGGAGTGTCGGCCGCGTCGTTCTCCTTCGACGGCAGCCTGCGTTCCTCCGACAACACGGCGCCGCCCAATCCGCCCTTGATCGTGGTGCCGATTCCCGGCCTGGGCGACGTGCCGTTCTACGCTTGGAAGCAGGTGGACAATGGCCAGGGGACGGTTTCCGCCCACGCCGGATTCGGTTCGCTGGGCGGCGTGCCGGCCGCGGACCTCACGTTTGAATTTGGCGACCTCGAACTCCTGCAATTGGACTTCGGTGCCAACACCGCGACCGAGACCTACGGCGAGGCCGACGCGGGCGCCCGCTTCTTCAACCTCTACCTGCAAGGCAACAAGATCGCGACCGGCATGGACTTTTCGCTGTCCATCGTGACCGACACCGACCGGAACTCGCCGAACTTCACCCTGGCGACGGGCACGGGCAGCGTGACCCTCCAGTCCGTCGGCGGACACGGTTTCGTCGACGACCTGACGGCCATCCAAGGCAGCCCCGTCCTGAACCTGAGCATCTCCAGTTTCACGTCCCCGGTATTCGTGGCCAATCCCATCCCCGGGGTTGATCGGGCGCCCCAGTATTTCAACGACTACACCATCGCTGGGGCCGGCACGGCAGTGCCGGAGCCGGAAGCCTACGCGGCGCTGGCCGCGGCCGGCTTGGTCGGCTGGGCCACTTGGCGCCGGGTGAAGTCCGCCCGGTGAACGCAGAGGATTCTGACTCTCAAGGGGGACTCCCGGGTGCGTGATTGTGTGGATCCGTGCCCGGGAGATTTTTTCGCTTAGGGCTCACGCCGCCACCGCAACGTCAGGCGTTGCGTGGTGGTGGGCGACACCTTGAACCCCTCGCCGGGCGGCAGCCCTTCCACCCAAAAGATCTCGCCGGCCGAGGTCGTGGCAACGATCAGCCGCCGCCGTTCGTCCGCCGGAATCTTCCGGTTGACGAAGAGGTTCTGGAGCTTGGCCAAGCGGGGCAGGCCCAGTGGGCGAAATCGGTCGCCAGGCCGCCAATGACGGACCGTGATTTCCGGCCCGATGGCCGTGGCGTCGAACTGCTCCCGTCCCGGCACCGGGCGTCGCGGCGGCGTTGCCGATGAGCGAGTCCGAGACCAGGTGACCTCGACGCCGCCGAATTGGAATTGGCCGGATTTGGCCGCGAGGGACACCATAAGTTCCGCGGTGGAAAAATCCGACGTCTGCGGAGCCGATACAACGACGTTGCCCGCGCTGGACCGAAGCGTTTTGCCCGGGTTGGCCGAGACGGCTTCCGGGTGCAATCGGAGACGCTCCACGAGTTCGAACTCCGCCTCGTGTCCGAGAGCCCACAACTGTTCCCGGATGATGGCCCGCTGGAGGGCGACCGCGAGACGGTCGAACGCCGGGCGTCGATTCGCCCGCAACCAGCGGCGCGCCGCGTCGCGGACGAACTCTGCCTCGGCGCCGAGCAGGTCGCCGGTGCGAAGCAGGAGCGTGTCGATGGCGGGCGAATACTCGCGGCGGAGCAGGGGGAGGAGTTCGTGGCGGATTCGGTTCCGCGGAATGCGGACGTCGGCGTTGGAGGCGTCCTCGCAGTGGGCAATCCCGTGGGTGGCGGCGTAGTCCCGCAGCAGTTCCCGGGGAACGTCGAGGAACGGGCGGACCAACTCGAACCGGGGATCGGCCGGCGACGGGGAGCAGGTTCGCATGCCGCCCAAGCCCGCACCGCCGGCGCCGCGCAGCAGGCGTAGCAGGAACAGTTCGGCCTGATCACCGGCGTAGTGGGCGAGCGCGATCCGCTGGGCCTGGTGGGCTTCGGCGGCCCGGACCAGGAAGGCATGCCGCAGCCGGCGGGCGGTCATCTCGATGGATTCGCGGGACTGGCTGGCGGCCGCCCGGACCGGCAGGCGCTCACTGACGAAAGGGAGCGTAAGTTGTTTGGCCAGGTTCGCCACGAACGAGGCTTCCAACTCGGCCTCGTCGCGCAGGCAGTGGTTCGCGTGGGCAACGACCAGCGGAACGCCCGCGGCGGGGCTGAGTTGGGCGAGAACCCGCAGCAACACGACCGAGTCAAGGCCGCCGGACACCGCCACGACCAGCGGCCCGCGCTCCGGCCAGAGCCGGTGGCGGAGCAGGGCGGTCTGCGCGAGTTCGACGAGCGGATGCAACGGGCCAAGGCTAGGCCGACCGGTTTCCGGGGCGAAGACGGAAATCCCGGGTGGGGCGCGCCGCCGCGGTGAATTCGCGTAACCGGGGAACTTGCGCTTGGCGCGCCTTTCCGCGCCTGGGTAGCTTGCGACCCGTCCGCATGAAGTTCACCGCCCTTGGTCTCGCGATCCTGTTCACTGCCACCAGCCTGGCCAGGGCCGAGGATTCCGCGCCGGCCGCTGCGCCGTTGGCGGAGGACGAGGTAAGCATCGAGGCGGCCGACGGCATGGGCGAAGTCGAGTTGGATCGGGCGACCGGCCAGGCGACCGCCAGCAACGGCGTGATCCTCCGATTCCAGGGCAGTTCGCTGCGAGCCAAG
>JBIIUN010000456.1:0-3971 GCA_044339945.1 Kapaibacterium sp. (SeqCode) | reverse complement strand
AGTCGCCGCTCGGCGGGCTGCGGAAGGGCGCCGAGGAATTGCAATTGCTCCAACGGGAGACCCGGACGGCGGCCGACGGCGGCTTCGTGCTGCCTTCCGAACGGGTGGCCTTGCTGTTCGGTTTCGGCGACGGCGGCTTCGATCTGCGCCTGGCGGTTCAGGGTTCTGGCTTCCGTCCGTGGCAGACGAATTACTCTTTCCGCGCTTTGGGCACCAACGGCGGTCCGACCGAGCCGCGGCTGGAGGCCGGCGAGATCCGGTTGGAGCGGCGCTAGCCGCCGCCGGGGAATGCGTTGATCGTCGGAGCGACCCGGGTGTTTGCAGCTTGCCCCGGGCCGTCCGCTGGCTTTCCCTTTCGGCCGTTCCCCACTTGCGTATGAAGCCACGCCCGCACTCCCTGCCTGCCTTCGCCCTTGCGGCGATTCTGTCCACCACCGCCGCGCTGTTCGCGCAGGACGCCCAACCAGCGCCCGTCCAGCCGGGCGGCAAACTCGCCGGCAACGTCGCCATCCAGCTCGTCAAGGTGGCCGACGGCCTCGTGGACCCGGTGCATGTTTCCGCGCCGAACGACGGTTCGGGCCGCCTCTTCGTCTGCGAACGGCCGGGCGTCGTCCAGATCATCAAGGACGGCAAGGCGCTCAAGAAGCCGTTCCTCGACCTGAAGGACAAGACGCTGAGCTCCTTCCTCGAAGAGGGGCTCTACTGCCTGGAGTTTCATCCCAAGTTCAAGGAGAACGGCCTGTTCTACGTGAGCTACGCCGACCTGTGGTTCAACGGCGCCACGCTGGTCACCGAATACCGCGTGTCGAAGGACGACCCGAACAAGGCCGACATGGACAGCGCCCGGGTGGTCATGCACATCGACTTCCCCTACTGCAACCATCATGGCGGCAAGATCACCTTCGGCCCCGACGGTTACCTCTACGTGGGCGTGGGCGACGGGGGCTGGGAGGGCGACGTCATCAGCGCCGGCCAGGATCTCCACACCTGGCTGGGCAAGATGCTCCGCATCGACGTGAACTCCCGGACCCCGGACCGGCCCTACAACATCCCGGCCAGCAACCCGTTCATCACGCTGCCGCAGCAGATGACGCTGTTCGGCGTGAGTGAACTGGCCTTTTCCAAGATCCATCCCAAGGCGAAGCCCGAGATCTGGGCCTACGGCCTCCGCAACCCGTGGACCTTCTCCTTCGACCGCCAGACCGGCGACCTCTACATCGCCGACATCGGGCAAAACCACTGGGAGGAGATCGACTTCCAGCCCGCCTCCAGCAAGGGCGGCGAGAACTACGGCTGGAAGCTCATGGGCGGCAGCCATCCGTTCCCCATCGAGTTGGAGAAGGGCGCCCCGCGCATCGGCGTGCTGCCCATCGCGGAATACAGCCACGTGGACCAAGGCATCTGCGTCATCGGCCTCGGCGTCTATCGCGGCAAGGCCTATCCGTCCCTCGACGGCGTCTACTTCGCGTCCGACTGGGGCTCCGGCAAAGTCTGGGGCATGAAACGCGATGCGGCCGGGAAGTGGCAGATGCAGGAACTGCTCGACCTCGACACCCCGCTGCGCCCGACCGGTGGCGGCGAAGATCCCGAGGGCAATCTCTACGTCACGCACGCGACGGCCAACTACGGCGGCCCCGTGGACCCCTACACCAGCGAACGCGGCGCGTTGTGGAAGATCGTGGCGGCCGACAAGGTGCCCGCCGGGGCAACGGTGGCGCCGTTGCAGAAGTAGTCGTTCGCCCAATTTCAGATTGAACCGGGGCTGCCTGGTTTAGAAACCCGGCCCCATCCTGTGTCATTGTTCATGAAGACTTCCTGCGGCTTGCTGCTGCTCAGTGCGTTGTTGGCGACAACCCACCTCAACGCCCAAGACAAACCCGCCGAGCCGGCCGCGCCACCCGCCGCCGACCCGCACGCCGGGCATGCCGCTTCCGGCATCAAGAAGGAGCTGATCGAGGGCATTACCCCGGCCGACTTCCTCAAGCTCGGCGACCAGCCGAAGACGGCGAAGGTCACGTTGGTGTCCGCGTTCACGCAGGACAACTACGGCATGAACTTCAACGGCTATTCCAAGGGCAAGGCCACCTACACGATCCCCAAGGGCTGGACCGTGGACGTCACCTTCATCAACCCCAGCCCGGTGCCGCACAGCGTCATCGTGGTGGAGCGGGAAATGGTGCGGAAGTTCCAGATGGGCCAGCCGGCGTTCGCCGGCGCCTCGGTCCCGAATCCGCAGGTCGGCATGGCGCTGAAGAAGGCGGCGTTCACCTTTGTCGCCGACGAGGCCGGAGACTATGTCTTCGCCTGTGGTTTTCCCGCGCATGCGGTGAATGGCCACTGGCTTTCCCTCAAGGTCAGCGAGGACGCCAAGGTGCCCACCCTGAAGCTCGGGGAGGCTGAGCCGGTCGAGGCCAAGTAGCCCCCGGTGTTGGTCAGGTGCCGCGGGCGCGGAGCATCACCGCGGGGCCGTCACGGGCGCGGGCGACTTGGCTGCGTTGAACAGCGGCATGGACCGCTTCACGGAGTGGAAGACACCCCACGCCAGCGGGATTCCGATCATCAGCCAGGCGAGGGTCAGCTTGAGTGGTTTCATGGGGTCAGTGCCTCGGGGTTTCGGCGAGGTGATGCCGCGCGTGCACGGGCCGGACCAGCAGGTTCGCCACGAGGCCGACGACCAGCAGCCCGGCCATGAGGTAGAGCGTCAGGTTGTAGGCTTCGGCCTTTGGCACGCCGGCCTGTTTCTGGGCGGTCGAGATGTAGTTGATCAACGATGGGCCGAGGACCGCCGCGATGGACCACGAGGTGATCAGCCGGCCGTGAATGGCGCCGACCTGATAGGTGCCGAACAGGTCGCGGAGGTAGGCAGGAATCGTCGCGAAGCCGCCGCCATACATGGAGATGATCACCGCGGTGACCGCGACGAACAGGGCCTGGTTGCCGGTCTGCTGCGTGAACGGAATCAGGCAGTAGAGCGCGGCGCCCAGCAGGAAGAAGATGCAATAGACCGCCTTGCGCCCGGTGTGGTCCGACACCGACGACCACACGAAACGGCCGCCCATGTTGAAGATCGAAAGCAGCCCCGCAAAGCCGCCGCCGATCGCCGCGCTCACGCCGAACAGGTCCTGGCACATCAGCGAGGCCTGTCCGAGGATGCCGATGCCGGCGCTGACGTTCATGCAGAGCACCGTCCACAGGAGCCAGAACTGGGGTGTCTTCCACGCCGTGTCCACGCCGACATGCTCGGACGTGATCAGCGCCTTGGTCTGGGCCTTGGGCGTCCAACCGGCCGGCTTCCAGCCGTCGGGTGGCACCCGCACCAGCCACGCTCCGAAGAGCATCGAAACGGCATAAAGCCCGGCCATCGTCACGAACGCCTCGGCGACGCCGAGCGAGGTTGCGGTCTTGAACCGGTCCATGAGTTGCACGCCGAGCGGCGAGCCGATCAACGCCCCGCCGCCGAAGCCCATGATCGCCATCCCCGTCGCCATGCCCGGACGGTCGGGGAACCACTTCATCAGCGTGGAAACCGGGGCGATGTAACCCAACCCCAACCCGATGCCGCCGAGAACTCCGTAGCCCAGGTAGATCAGCCAAAGCTGATGCAGCTTCACGCCCAGCGCCGAGACCAGCAGCCCGCCGCAGAAGCAGGCCGCGCTGGCGACCATGGCTTTCCGCGGACCGTTGCGCTCGATCCATTTGCCGAACAGCGCGCCGGAAAGCCCGAGCATGAACAGGGCGAGCGAGTAGATCCAACCCACGTCCGGGATGCTCCAGTCCTGTCCCTGGATCGATTCGGTCAGGCCGATGAGGCGGGTCAGCGGCACGTTGAACACGCTGAAGCCATAGACTTCGCCGATGCACATGTGCACCGCGATCGCGGCGGGGGGCACCAGCCAGCGCGAAAAGTCCGGGCCGGCGACGGTCGCCTTCCGTTCAAGAAAGTTCATGGGGGACGCCGGAGGTTCCCGATG
>JBIIUN010000423.1:0-4342 GCA_044339945.1 Kapaibacterium sp. (SeqCode) | reverse complement strand
CAGCGCGCGGCGACGCTGCCCGGGTGGATCCATCCGAAGGCAATGAGCCGGTTGAACTGCCCATCACCGGCGAGCTGGATTTGCATCCGTTCCGGCCCTCGGAACTGGGCGGCTTGGTGCCGGAATACCTGCGGTGCTGTCGCGAGCGCGGGATTCTTGAAGTGCGGGTCGTCCACGGGAAAGGGACGGGCCAAGTCGCCCGCTCCGTCCACGCGATCCTGAGCCGGATGCCCGAGGTGGAACGCTTCGCCTTCGCCACGCCGGCATATGGCGGGTTTGGCGCCACCGTGGTGCGCCTGCGGGCCTGACCGGCTGGAATTGCCCGGGGATTACGCGGCTTCGGCGGCGCGGGTGCGGTAGAGCACATCCACGACGTTGCGCACCAACTGTTCGTCGGCCACGCCGTCGGTCGCCTCGGCGGGGAAGGTGACCTTTTCGCGGAAATGCTCGGCGAGTTCCCGGAACAGGGCGACGCGGGCGGTGGCTTCGAAATCGTCGCGCCGCTGGAGGGCACTGAGCGCGAGGGCTGCCTCGGCGGGCGTCACGGCCTGGCGCAATTGGCCGCACAGGTGGACGTGGCGCCGGAGGGAGTTGAACTTGCCGGCCAGCAGTTGGCTGGTGTCGGGTTGCGCCAGTTTCGGCACGCGGATAACCACGGTGTTCGCGGCCAGGTCGCCCAAGCGTTGGCCGTGTTTCGAGAGCAGGACGGCGATGCCGCCGACCAGATAGACGCCCGGCAGGATGTCCACGGCGCGCAGCAGGTTCCGGATCGCGACCTGGCTGAACTGGAGCCGGTGGCCGGCGATGTCCACGACGCGTAGGCCGAGGATGCGTTTGCCGACGGTTTGGCCGCGCCAGGACCATTCGGTGAGCATCGCGTAGCCGAACTGGACGAGGAAGAATCCCAGGGTGCTGGCGGCGACCGCCACATCGGGCGCCACCCAGCCGAGCAACCCGACCGCGATGCCCAGGGCCGACGTCAGGGCGAACACGATCCCGACGTCCACCAGCCACGCGAGCAGCCGGGGCAGGGGGCCGGCCAGGGGTTGGGAGAAGGTGATGCCTTCCGCCGTGCGGAGACGCAGGGAATGGGTCAGTTCCGCGTCCATGTTTCAGCGGGGTGCGGTGGAACCGGAAGTTTCGCCGCCGCGGCCGCTCCGGCCGAGGAAGACAGCGAGCAGGGCCAGTTGCACCAGGCCGAAGGCGATCTTCACCGAGTAGGGCACCAGCGGCTCGTGATACTGCGAGAAGAAGCCCTCCACGAGTCCCGCCCAGATCAGAAGCACGGCGACGCCGAAGATCAGGGTCATGAGGTCCGGGCCGACGGTGCGCAGGCGGTCGCGCAGGGGCTGTCGCGAGCCCCGGCCCAGCAACGTGACGCCCAGCAGCAGGCCGGCCTGGCCCGCGATGAGGATGGCGGGAAGTTCGACCGAGCCGTGCGGCAGGATCCAGCCGGCGAGGAACTTCGCCTGGCCGTCCGCCACGTAGTCCACCGTGATCGAGCCGAGGATCACCCCGTTGAAGAACAGCGATATCAGCGTGCCGACGCCCCAAGTCATCCCGAGCCCGAGCGTCAGCACGCTCACGCGGGTGTTGTGCGTCATCAGGTAGGACGAGAACTGGGCGTGCGCGCCCGCCACGGACGATTGGCTGCCGGATTCCTCGTCGCGGACCCGTTCGGAAGGTGTCCGCTGGTCGTGGCCGAACGCCATGGTGGCGTGCCGCGAATCGGGGTCGAGCCGGAGCGCCAGGCCGCCGAACAGCGCGCCCGCCAGCGTGATGGCGCAGGCGAACCAGAAGAAGTTGCGCTGGCGGCGGAAGGTCTGCGGGAACACCACGAGGAACCAATGCAGGAAACGCAGCCGGTGCGGGGCGGATCGCTGCTCGTGAATCTCGCCGTGGGCGCGGGCAACGAGCGATTCCAGATACCGCCTTGTGGCCGGCTCGCTGGCGAAGGTGGCCAGCCGGCCGAGGTCGGCGGAGGCCCGTTCGTAGAGGTAATGGAGGCGGGTGGCGTCGGCGAGCGTCGGGCGCGTGGTGACGTGCGCCTCGAAGCGGTCGAGCAGGCGCTCCAACTCCGTCCAGAGCGGCTTTTCCTGCTGCAGGAACTTGTCGAGGTCGAGAATCACGGCGCGCCCCTCGATGGAGGCGAATCCCTGCGGCCGACGCGAGCGCGAAAAACGCTCGGCCGGCCCCCGCCGTGCAGGGTTGTGATGTTCTTTGGCGGCCGGCCTCAGTTCGGTCACCTTTGCCGCCATGCGCATCCTCGGTCTGCTCTTTTCTGCGACCACCTGCATCGCGGGGGAGTTTGTGAACTTGACCTTCGACGAGCCGGATCTGAGTGGGCCGCTGACACCTGTATTTCCCGAATTCCCGGACGGACCGTTCCAAGGGAACACGTCTCAACTTTTACCCGGGTGGGAGGTGACGCGAGGGGGCGTGCCTCAAGCAACAATGTATTGTGGCCCGTTGGGATCAATCGGAGGTGGAACTGCGATTAGGATACGGCAAAACGCCGCCGCAGATGCAGCGACCGCTTTAGGTTCCTACTCCTTGACGCTGGTATCCACACTTCCTCTGGGCGGCGAAATCCGACTGAGCCAGCAGGGCACCATACCCGCCGATGCTGCCAGCCTTGGGTTCTTTGGGGCCGGGGCGTTCTTGGCTTATGTCAATGGCGAGTTCCAAGCGGACTCCCGGCTCCAAAACCAGTTCGACGTTCGGCGCTGGGCCGGACAAACCGTGACCTTGGAATTTCGGGTGCCCGAACTCGAGGGCGGTCGTTTCGACATCCTCGGTTTCAGGCCTATTCCGGAACCCTCAACGTGGATGTTGCTGGGAGTAGGCACAGCCGCCGTATTCTGCATCGGCCGCCGCAAATTCTGAACGCTGGTTCCCGTTCCGGGTCCATTTCCAGTCCCTTGGTGGCAGTTCCCATCATCAAACCCCGTTCCCTTCATCCTTATGTCCCAAAACCTCGTATCCGCCACCCTGTCGGCCGAGGATCGCGCCGCGGTCCTGGCTGCCCTCGATACCATCGCTGCCAAGCTGCCGTTTCTCCGCGGGCTCACCGCCGAGGAACGGCGCTCGCTGCCGCGCATGGGCGACAAATCGGTCGCGTTTGTGAACCAGTGCCTCCGCGCCGCCCCGTAGAACGCCGACCTGCTGCCCGCCCGTGCGCCCGTGCCCGCGCTCGAACAGGACTTCGCCCTGCTGGCCGAGCTGCAAACCATCGCCGAGCGCGTGGGCCAACTGGATGAGCTGCTCACCGACACCACCACGGCGCCGGGACCGGCCCTGCGAGGGAGCGCCCGGCTGTTGGGAAAAGCCGCCTCGGGGTTCCACCGGTTGTAAGCCGGCGGCCCACTGCGGCCGGGTCCTGAGTTGCAATGTTCTTTGGCGGGCCGCCGCCGTTCGGTCACCTTCGGCGCCATGCGCATCCTCGTCGTCGAAGACGATCCGAAGATTGCCTCGTTTGTCGTGAAGGGGCTGAAGCAGGGCGGCTTTGCCGTGGACCACGCCGCGGAGGGGCAGCAAGGCCTCGATCTGGCGCTGTCGACGGCCTACGACGCGATCGTCGCCGACGTCATGTTGCCGAAGCTGGACGGGCTCAGTCTGGTCCAGCGGCTGCGGGCGGCGGGCGGACGTTCGCCGGTGCTGTTCCTCAGCGCCAAGGCGACCGTGGATGACCGGGTGCGCGGCTTGCAGGCCGGCGGTGACGATTACCTCACGAAGCCCTTCGCGTTCTCCGAATTGCAGGCCCGGGTGCAGGCGCTGATCCGTCGGGCGTCCCAAGCGACGGAGGCCAGCCGGCTGACCGTGGGCGACGTGACGCTGGATTTGCTCGGCCGGGAGGTGACCCGGGGTGGCGAACGGGTGGAATTGCAGCCGCGGGAATTCTCCCTGCTGGAATACCTGCTGCGGCACGCGGGGCGGACGGTGACCAAGACGATGATTCTGGAGCATGTCTGGGACTACAGCTTTGATCCCCAGACCAACGTGGTGGACGTGCTGGTCCATCGCCTACGCGCCAAGGTGGATCCGGACCGCCGACGGCTGCACACCATCCGGGGAGTGGGTTATGTCTTCCGGCCTGCTTGAGCGAATCCGCGGCCTGCTGGCCATCCGGCTGAGCCTTTGGTTTGCGTTGGTCTTCAGCGCGAGCGGGGCGTTGCTATTCGCCGGGCTTTACTGGTTCCTGACGCTCCGGCTGGAGGAACGGGAACAGCGGGTGATCTTCGCCAAGCTGTCCGCCTACGCGGAGGCCTACCAGCGGCTCGGGGCGGCCGGCCTGAGCGCGGTGGTCCGGCGCGATGCCAATTCGCCGGGAGCGGAACCCCTG
>JBIIUN010000210.1:0-8333 GCA_044339945.1 Kapaibacterium sp. (SeqCode) | reverse complement strand
ATTGGCATTTCGGCACCTAGGATTGCCGCCGGCCCAAAGACCCCTTGCGGCATGTTTGCCCTGCCCGCTTAAATCAGCCCGGCTTCGGCAGACGCCGGTCGCAATTCGAAAATCGCACATCTCACATGGCTTACACCACCTGCACCGTCCCCCAGGGCGGCAAGATCAGCATCCAGAGCGGCAAGCTCAATGTTCCCGACCAACCCATCATCCCGTTCATCCGGGGTGACGGCACCGGTCCGGACATTTGGGCGTCTTCCGTGCGGGTGCTGGATGCCGCGGTGGAAAAAGCCTACGGCGGCAAACGCAAGATCGCGTGGATGGAGGTCTTCGCCGGCGAGGCGGCCTTCACCCAGTTCAACAACTGGCTGCCCGACGACACCGTCGAGGCCTTCCGCGAGTTCCTCGTCGGCATCAAGGGCCCGCTCACCACGCCCGTCGGCGGCGGCATCCGCTCCCTGAACGTCGCCCTGCGCCAGATGCTCGACCTCTACGTCTGCCTGCGCCCCGTCCAATACTTCACCGGCGTGCCCAGCCCCGTGAAACATCCGGAGAAGGTGGACATGACCATCTTCCGCGAGAACACCGAGGACATCTACGCCGGCATCGAATACGCCGGCGGTTCGCCCGAGGCCCAGAAGGTCCTCGACTTCATCGCCAAGGAGTTCCCGAAGGACTTCAAGAAGATCCGTTTCGGCACCAAACCCGCCGCCGAGGAGTTCTGGAAGGCCGTCGGGGCCGCGAACTTCCCCTGCGACGTGCAGGTCGGCATCGGCATCAAGCCGGTCAGCTACTCCGGCAGCGTGCGCCTGATCCACAGCGCCATCAGCTACGCGATCCGCTTTAACCGCAAGTCGGTGACCCTCGTCCACAAGGGCAACATCATGAAGTTCACCGAGGGTGGCTTCCGTGACTGGGGCTACAAGGTCGCCAAGGAATTCTTCGGCGCGGTCGAGATCGACGGCGGCCCGTGGTGCCAGATCCCTGAGGGCAAGCCCGGCGCCGGCCTCATCATCAAGGACAGCATCGCCGACATAACCCTCCAGCAGGTGCTCACCCGCCCGACGGACTTCGACGTGATCGCCACGCTGAACCTCAACGGCGACTACCTCTCCGACGCCCTCGCCGCGCAGGTCGGCGGCATCGGCATCGCCCCCGGCGGCAACATCAACTACATTACCGGCCACGCCATTTTCGAGGCCACGCACGGCACCGCGCCCAAGTATGCGAACAAGGACGTCGTGAACCCTGGCTCTGTGGTTCTCTCCGGCGAAATGATGCTCCGGCACCTCGGCTGGGTCGAAGCCGCCGACCTGATCCTCAAGGGGCTCAACGGCGCCATCGCCTCCAAGAAGGTGACCTACGACTTCGCCCGCCTCATGGAAGGCGCGACCGAGGTCCGGTGCTCCGCCTTCGGCGACAACATGATCGCCCACATGTGAGGCCATTGCCGCTTCCTTTCCCGGGCTCCATTCTCCTACTCGCAATTCCAACTCAAACAATGAGCACTCCCATTACGGTAGCTTACGGCGACGGCATCGGCCCCGAAATCATGGCCGCCACGCTCCACATCATCCAGGAAGCGGGCGCCAAGCTCGCCATTGAAACGATCGAGATCGGCGAGAAACAGTATCTCGCCGGTAACCTCGCCGGTGTCGAGCCTGGGGCCTTCGATTCACTCCGCCGCACCAAGGTCTTTCTCAAGGCCCCGATCACCACCCCGCAGGGCGGCGGCTTCAAGTCCCTCAACGTCACCACCCGCAAGATGTTCGGCCTCTACGCCAACATCCGCCCGTGTCTCAGTTACCATCCCTTCGTGGACACCAAGCATCCCAAGATGGATGTCGTGATCGTCCGTGAGAACGAGGAGGACCTCTACGCCGGCATCGAGCACCGCCAGACGATCGACGTGATGCAGTGCCTCAAGCTCATCTCCCGCCCCGGCTGCGAGAAGATCGTCCGCTACGCCTTCGAATACGCCCGCGCCTACGGACGCAAGAAGGTCACGTGCTTCACCAAGGACAACATCATGAAGCTCACCGACGGCCTGTTCCATAAGGTCTTCGACGAGATTGGCGTGCTCTATCCCGACATCGAGAAGGAGCATTGGATCGTGGACATCGGCGCCGCGAAACTCGCCGACACGCCCGAGGTCTTCGATGTGGTGGTGATGCCCAACCTCTACGGGGACATCCTCTCCGACGTCGCGGCGCAGATCGCCGGTTCCGTCGGTCTCGCCGGCTCGGCGAACATCGGTGACGGCTGCGCGATGTTTGAAGCCATCCACGGGTCCGCCCCGCGCCGCGCCGGGCAGAATGTGGCCAACCCCTCCGGACTCTTCCTGGGCGCCGTGCAGATGCTCGTGCACATCGGCCAGGGCGACGTCGCCGAGCGCGCGCACAACGCCTGGCTCAAGACCATCGAGGACGGCGTTCACACCTACGACATCTTCGAGGAAGGCATCTCGAAGCAAAAGGTGGGCACCAAGGAATTTGCGGCCGCCGTGGTCGCGCGCCTCGGCCAGAAGCCAACCATCCTCAAGTCCGTGAACTACGGCAACGCGCCCACGCGCCCGCTCACCGACCGGCCGCCCTATTTGCGATCGACGGAGAAGAAGGAACTGGTGGGTGCCGACGTCTTTGTCGAGTTTCTCGGCAAGCCCGACGACCTCGCCGCCAAGCTGCAACCGCTCACCGCCGACGGCCTCAAGCTGGAGATGCTCTCCAATCGCGGCATGAAGGTGTGGCCCGGCGGCATGGCGGAGACTGCCACGGTGGACGTGTATCGCTGCCGTTTCCAACTCCCTGACGGCACGCCCGGCTCGATCCCGCATTCGGTGATCGTGTCGCTGCTCGATCGCGTGACCAAGGCAGGCATCGAATTTGTGAAGCTGGAAGGTCTCTACAACTTCGATGGGAAGCCCGGCTTCAGCCGCGGCCAAGGCCAGTAAAGGTCGGGACTCCGGCGAACGGAGTGAGGTTCATCAGCCCCCGGTGCCAGTTTCGGCGCCGGGGGCTTTGTCTTGCCGGTCACTCAATGCGGACCCGGACAACCCGGGGGCTCATCCAGCAAAAGGCACCTCCTTCGGCTGTCCCCTCGTCGAGGATGGGAAAGCGAGGCTGTTGATCCGGCTGGTTGCCCCAAGTTCTCCGGGCCGCCGCCTTTTTCATGCCGGTCACAGGTAGTTCCGATACGCGAACAGCTCCATCGACCCTATTTCCGCGACTCCTCAAGGAAGTTTGCCTGGCGCAACAACGCTGCAGCAGCGGCCGTGGACCACGGCTTCGCCGGGCTGGCTTCCCGCTGCGAGATAGCCGCCAACGCTCGCAACAAGGTAGGTTGTTCAACAGCCATCAGCACAGAGGCGCGGACGGACCTTTCTTCAGGAACCTGGCTCATCCTCTCGGCAACCAGTGCCGTCGATAGCGGCCACCCCGGAGCGAGCGACCTTCCGCCACCCACCACCAGCCACCGTGCCCATCGGGTCCAAGGATCGTCGCCTTCAAGAGTCTGAATTCGGCGAAGGACGGACAGGGATTGGTCGGCAGGGATGTCTTCCGAATAGCCGTTGGCGAGCAGTCGTTTGCCCGCAACCGCCTCCGCGAGGACCGGGAACCAGTCGGGAGCCGCGCCGGTCGGCGTCACATCTTCCCAAAGATCTACGACGCCGTGTTCCCGGGCGGCCGCGACGCGGCGCGACCTGGGGGAGGCAGCAATTTCAGTCACGGCTCCCGGGAAAGGCCAGCGTTCCGACAACGCTTCGCCGGAGGCGCACGACCAAGTTTGAACCCAACCATCCGCGGTGGCCGTGACCACCTGTTCTCCCGTCCCCAGAAATGCGGCACCGGTAATCTCGCGGCCCGGATCGAACCATGGACATCGAGGTCGGCCATCACCACAACTCCACACGGCGGCCTGATGATCAAGCGTGCCGGTGAACCACGACATGCCTCCGGGCGACCGGGTCCAACTGATGATGCCATCCTGGTGGCGAACTCGCTGGAGAATTTTCCCGCTCTCGGTCTCCCAAATCCTGAGCACGCCGTCGTGTCCAAAAGCCGCCGCGGTCCGGCCGTCCGCTGAGAAATCGGCTCCGCCTACGACATAGTCATGGGAGGGCAACGTCTGCCTGACGGTCCCCGACGCGATATCCCATTGCAGAACTCGGCCATCCTCCCCGCCGGTGAGCGCGAATCGTTCATCGCGACTGAGGGCGATGGCATGCACCGGATGGCTGCCATGATGGAGGCGCCGGATTTCGTGGCCGTCTGTCAGGCTGAAGACCGTGGCTGAACCATCGCCTCCACCAACGATGCCTTGCGTGACACCTATGCTGAGGGGAATAGTGCCTTCAAGCGGGGCATACATAACCTCGCGCCGCCATGCCAAACGAAGCTCCGGGCCGGCGATGAAAGAGACCAGCGTCTTGCCCGCCCCCAACGCGACTAGCCGGGTCGAATCGGCCGACCAGCAGACGCTGTCGCACGACCCGCCCAATTCTGCCGAAAGCGCAGCCTGTTCGGGAGCACTGGCCGACCATAGCTGCAACAATCCGCCCTTGCTCATTGCGGCTAACCATCGCTCATCGGGCGAAAAACCCACCCAACCGACGGCGCCTTGCATGGGCAGCGGAAGCGGCCTGTTCCGAGGTCCAGACAGCTCCCACAGCCGCGCCCGGCCATCGGAACACGCGGTCAACAGCCGGCGCCCATCAGGACTGAACCGGATTGTGCGGACCCGGTTTGGGTGCGTCATGGGCTCGCTGAGAGGTGAGCCGCTCCGGAGATCGCGGATTTCCACGGTGCCGTTGGCCAACCCCAAAGCCACGCGCAAGCCGGCGCCGTCAAAAGCCACCCGAGTGACCCGATGTCGCAGCGCGATTGGCGGGAAGACAGCCATCCCGCTCGGCACATCCCACACCGACACCTGATAGTCCATCCCACCAAATAGAAGGCTCCGGCCGTCGGGCGCGACCCCGCCATACGAAAAGGCTGCCCCGGCGCGGATGCCCAAGTCACGCCAGCCCGATTCCGCTGAGTCATGCCGGAACACCCCTTGGTGCGGGCCAACTCCGGCGAGCCACGATCGATCTTCGGGGGCGAACAGGACCTGGATCGGAGACGTGCTTGGTGCCGTCAGGCGGCGCGAAATTCCAGTCCCGACTTCCCATTCCAACAATTGTTGCCACCGGTCGACGGCCAGCACGGTTCCAGCGTCGCGCCCTAGCAGGGCCGTCACAACTGGCCCGTTGGTGAAGTCGTGCCGGCGCAGTTCCGGCAATGACAGCCAAGAAAGGTGACCGTCTGCCCCCACGCTCACCAGCGCGCGGCCGTCGGCCGCCAAATCGAGTTGGGACCAGTCGCTAACAAGCCGGTTGGTCGCGGTGGCCGTGGTCTCGCCGCCACGCCAATACCGCAGGGTGCGGGCGGTCGCCGTAAGGAAATCCCGCCGGCCAGACAGGTAGCGCGCCCACAGCACCGGTTCGCCATGCACCAGCGGAGATCCCTTCGGCTGGGCGCTTTCGGCATGCCAGAAACGGACGGTGCCATCACGGGAAGCTGTGAGAATTTCGGCACCATCCGGGCTGAATTCGGCGGCCTCCACGATCTGTTCATGGACCATCGGCGGCGTGGCGGGAAAGGGCCACGCCCGCATGCCCAGCACCGACACGGCCCGGGCCGCTGCGAAGCCGTCGGCCGGATTCTCGCGGAGAACCCGGGCCAAGCGGGCCAAACCGGAGGCCGAGTCGTCGCGTTGCAGCTCCTCATCGGCCAAGTGGCGTTCGCCCTCGGCCTTCTCTGCCCGCAGGATCGCCGCCGACCGCAGTGCCTCCACCTCCCGCTGGCCGCTCTGGTGCCAGCCCCAGGCCACGCCGCCGACCGCCGCGAACACGGCCACTGCCACCGCTACCACCGCCGCCGCCCGGACCGGGTGCAGCCGCACCCAGCGCTGCCAGCGCTCCGTTGAAGAAGGCCGCCGGGCATATACCGCCTCGCCCCGCAAAAATGCCGTCAGGTCAGATGCCAAGGCCCCGGCCGTCGCATAGCGTCGCTGGGGTTCCTTCTCCAGGCACTTCAGGCAAATGGCTTCCAAGTCACGCGGAATTGCCGTTGTAGCCACGGACGACGGGGCCGGGACCGGTTCCTCCACGATGGCCCGCAACAGGGCGGGCAGCCCTTCCTGCCGGAACGGCAACTTGCCGGTCAGCGCTTGAAACAACGTCGCGCCCAGGCTGTAGATGTCCGCCGCAATCGTGGCTTCCGTCGCCCCGTGGCGGATGACTTCGGGTGCCAAGTAGCCCGGAGTTCCGAGCAATTGCCCCTCCAGTGTAAGGTCGGTGGAGGCATCATTCAGGCGCGCCACCCCGAAGTCGGACAGGTGCGGCTGGTCCTGCTCGTCGAACAGGATGTTGGCCGGCTTGATGTCCCGGTGGATGATGCCGCGGCTCTGGGCGTATTGGACCACGTTCGCCATCTTCGCGACCACGTCGGCCGCGGTCCGCGGGTCCAGTGGGCCGCCGGCGAGCCGGTCTGCCAGGCTTCCGCCCGTCATGAACGCCATCGAGAGATAACAGACGTCGCCCTGCTCCCCCACCTCGTAGACCGGCACGATATGCGGATGCCGCAACCGGGCCGCCGCTTCCGCCTCCCGCCGTAGGCGCTCGCGGACCGTAGCGTGCGCCGAAACCGAACCCCGCAGCACCTTCACCGCGACCGGCCGGTTGAGCGACGTCTGTCGCGCCTGATAGACTTCGCCCGTGGCCCCCCGTCCGATCGGGGCCAACAGCACGTAATCGCCAAAGTTTTTCCAGCCAGCGTCCATCACGGGCGCCCCACTGCCGGTTGCGAGAGAGGCGTTCGTCGGGTGAAACGCATCCGGCGAGCTCGAATTAGCCGGAAACTCCATGGCTTGGATCCCGTCCCAGCACCGCCACCAGGTGCCGCAGCTCGTCGTTCAGCTCACCGACAGCCACCGTCGCGGCAACCTCGCGGCGGAAGGCCGTGAAAAATTCTTCCCGCAGGGCGAAAACCAGTTGGCGCAGGTTGTTCGGCTTTACCCCCAACCGGCTGGCCAGTTCCGCATAGTCGCCGGCCTCCGGACTGTTCCACAGATACGGCGTGAGCGCGGCAAATCGACCGGCCCAGCCCTTGCGTTCCCAATCCGCCCGGACCGCTTGCAACACCCGGTTCGCCAGGGCCTCGGCGTAGGGGGCGTCCAGCGACCGCAGATCGTCCGCCTGCCCCGCCGCCAAGTCATCTTCCCACGGCACGGCCTCCACGGCCCCGCCCCGTTTCAAGGCCTCGCCGCGCCGGAAATGATCCCGCAGCTGATTCCGCAGGCAGCTCGCGAGAAAGACGCGGAACCGCGTGGACCTACGGCAAAAGCCGCGCAGAACCCCGCCGGTCAGCAGGCGCTGCAAAAACTCGTGGGTCAGGTCCTCCGCCTCGGGCCGTGACAGGCGTTGGCCCACAAACCACGCAACCGCCGCGCCCCGATACCGCTCCGCCAAGGTCGCCAGATGGGCCGAAGGATCGCCTTCCGGCGCCGCACAGGCGGCGAGCACCATCGTCCAGAGAGTCTCGGGAAACGGATCGTTGCGTTCAGCGTCGCCGGCCATGGAATGACGCGTTGGTAGCCCACCGGGCGGGTGAATGGGAAGCCGGCAAATCGTTGGCAAACACGATCCGCCAGAAATGTGAGAATGACGCTAACTGGGCCAATTCCGGTTGCGTTGTAAGGGCAACGGAGTCTCCGGACTTCAAACCAACAAAATACAGAAATGAAATCGCCTCTCGGAATCCACCCCGCACTCGTCCCCACCATATTCGCAGTCGCCCTTGGGGCGATGATGCAGGCCAGAGCCAGCGCCAACCTGGTTGCCAATCCATCGTTTGAGGCCGATGTCGCCCCAGACAATGGCTACATCTTGGGGACCCCTTCGCTCTGGACATCGGTCGGCGGTGGCGCTGACGTAATCCGCAGCGGCTATCTTGGCGCAAGTGTTGCGCCAGATGGAATGCAGTGGACGGACATCATTGGAGGGGCGAACGGGGCGTCCGGCGGTCCATTTCCTACGGGAATAAGCCAGAGTGTCACGCTTACCCAAGGTTTAACTTATTCCCTGTCGTTCAACTATAGCGGCGATGCCGCTTCCGCTCCTTTGGATGTTTCGGTAGCGGGCTTGTTTTCGGTCTCGCTACCTAGCGCTGGCCTAAATCCCTTTCCGGCTGGTGGACCCGCAACGCCATGGGCCTCCTTCGTGACCACCTTCATGGCTTCCGTTAGCGGGGACTACCAATTGAGTTTCACAACCGCGTCAGGTTCATACGGGG
>JBIIUN010000209.1:0-8339 GCA_044339945.1 Kapaibacterium sp. (SeqCode) | reverse complement strand
GTCAGCCCCGCGGCCGGGTCGGTGATGAGTTCCAGTTCGGTGCCATCGAAGCGGGTCAGGCCGCTGAAGGTCCCGACCCAAAGGTAACCGTCCGGCGTCTGGGCGATGGACGTGGCGGAATTCTCCGGCATGCCTTCGGCGCTCTGCCACGTGCGGGTGACGAAGTCCGGCGTGTAGAGGTAGGCGGGAGCCGCACCGGCGGGAACCAACCCGACCAGCAAGCCCACGGCCACCGCCAAGCCCAGCGCGGTGCGCCTGGCCTGGCCCAGGCAAGCCCACTGTCGTGGATGACCGGCTCGGAGCATGTCCCAGACCGTAGTTTGTCACCGCGACAGCGACAACCGACAACTCGGCGGCTGGCGTGCGGGCAATTGGGGCCGCTTTACGCAGGGTGATGGCGCGGGGTAGCGTGGCGGCATGCAGGTCGAAGCGTTGGAACACTGGTTGAGCCGCCGGCTGCGGCAGGACTCCACGGTTTGCCTCCTGCTCAGTCCGGCCGCGCTGCTGGGCGGCCTGCTGGCCTTGTTCCTGACTTACTGGCTGGCCTACGCGCTGAGCTGGGTAACCGCCCGGGCGGTGCTGGCGGTGCCCGAGTTGTTGTTTGGGTGGCGGGGAAGCCTGGGGCATACCGGACGCCTGTGGGCTGCGGCCGGGTTCGTGGTTTTGCTGCTGGCGACCTACGCACGGAGCGACCGTCGATTCCCCATCGGCTACGGGGATTTCCAGGAGGACGATCCCGCACTGCTCGGTCGCACCTTGGCCAGTGGCATCCGGCCGACGGAAACCACCGCGTTGCTCCTCTACCCCAGCTTTGGCGCGCGCATGATCGTGGACATCCTGTCCGTCGGCCCGCGCCTGCTCTGGGGCGCCCTCGCCCTGTGGGCGGAAGGCAGCGCCAAGCGGGGCGCCGATGCCTCGGCTGGCGCCCGGTTGCTTTGGACCCTCCTGGCCTCGCCCGGAAAGGTGGCCTACGCCGCCCTGGCCGAGGCCTATGAACCCGGTGAACTCCAGCGCGGGCTGCTGGCGTTACGCGGCATTCCCGGCATCGTGTTTCTGGAACAGGGACTGACCGTGGGCGAGGAACTGCGGGCCGAATTGGCCGCCCTGCCGCCAGGTTGAGGCGGGTGTTCCCCGCGAAAGCCCGGGCCATGACCCAAGCAAAACGCCGCCGGGGCATCCCCGGCGGCGTGAGTCAGCAGGCAGTGGGCGGTCGCTCAGCGTGTCGCGCTGAGTTCCGGCCCGAGCTTGTGGATCGTGCCGATGACCTCGGAGCGGACTTCCGCGCCGTTGGCGGCGGTGAGCGAGTATTTGACGCTGTATTGGTTGGCCACTTCCAGGCCGTCCACTTCGAGGAGCAGCGTCTTCTTGTCCGCGGACAACTTGGCGGACTTAACCTCCAGCTTGTCGTGGCCCTGCTTGCCGGGCGTCTTCACGGAGAACTCGGGCGAACCGTAGGCGCCGGAGTATTTGTAGTTCCAGAGCTCGACGGCGTAGCTCTGGACGTCCTCGGCGGTCTTGGCGTCGAGTTCGGTCGCGAACGTGAGCTGGATGCCATTCTTCCCGGTGCGGGTCTTCACCGGCATGGTGACGGGTTTGCCGGTGTAGCGGACGCGGTAGAAGCCGCCGTCGCGCGAGGCGGCGTTCTGCCAGCCCTTGAGGCCGGCGAGGTAAAGCTGGCCGTCCTTGGTGCTGAACCGGCCGCGCATGACGCCGCTGGCGAATTTCAGGCTGAACGGCACGAGCGCCGCCTGGGTGGTGTCGCCGACCTTTTCGGTCATGACGCCGTAGAGCAGGCACTTGCCGTAGCTCATGAAGAGCGGTGCGCCCTTCCATGGGCCCCACTTGTCACTGGTGACGTAGACCTGGCCGCCGCTGGAGTTGTCCCAGCGCATGGGCACCCACGCGATCGGCTCGTCATAACTCACGGGAATCGGCATGGAGCTGTCCCAACCCTTCAGCTTGTTGGCCTTACGGAACTCGGGATCGCTCGGATTGCCGACGATCTCGGTGCCGTTGGTGTAGCGGAGCGTCAGGGATTTCTGTGCCGCCGGGGTCATGCCCATGAAGGCGCCGGGCTTCACCAGGTTGAGCTTCGACGACGGCATCCAATGGCCCTGGTTGTCGCCGACGAGCACGGTGTCGTCGGGCCCGACGGTCATGCCGTTCGGCGCTCGCAGGCCGCTGGCGAAGACTTCCATTTTCTTCCCGTCGGGCGAGACCTTGAGGATCGTGCCTTGGTGCGGCGAACTGACGCTCGGCTCCCACGGGGCGCCCTTCGCGTAGTAGAAGTTGCCCTTCGAATCGGTGTGCAGGTCGAGGACGAACTCGTGGTAGTTCGGCGTGACGACGGTGTCGTTGTTGAAGTTCTCGTAGAAGTCCGCCTCGCCGTCCTTGTTCACGTCCTTGAGGCGCGTGATCTGGTCGCGGCCGGCAATGTAGATGTCGCCCTTCACGACCTTGAGCCCGAGCGGCTGGAAGAGCCCCGTGGCGAAGCGTTTCCAGGTCAGCTTCTCCAGCTTGTTGTCCAGGCCGGAAACCACCCAGACGTCGCCGTGGAAGGTGCAAATGGCCGCCCGGCCGTCGGGCAGGAAGTCGAAGCCGCCGAAGAACGTGCTGACATTGTAGGGGTTCGGGAACGGCTCGGTGATTGTGTCCACCTGATACGGGCCGTCCTCCGTGCCGACCTTGCCGACGGTGGTGATCTCCTCGGGCCAGTGGACGCCGCCGCCTTCGGTGTAGGGCCGGAGGTCGAGGGGTTTCTTCTGGCTCACGGCAAAGAAACCGCCGGGGTTGGCCTCGCTGGAGAACAGCAGCCGCACGGAGTCGTTCTTGGCGAGCTTCGCCAGCTTCACCACCAGCTTGCCCTCGGGCGTGGATTCGAGCCGGGACCCCTTGGGTAGCCCGGAGCCGCCGATGGTGAGGCTGCGGCCATCCTTGAAGGAAACCGTGACGGGACCGGCCTGGTCCCCGACGAAGTCCGTCGCGACGTCGCCGCTGATGCCGTCCGCCAGCAGGACGGTGAGATTCTGGGCGCCCTTCGGGAATTGCAGCGTGCGGGCGAAGATCGGCTGGCCGCTGGCGTTCACGAAGCCCGGCAGTTCGAGCACCGGCGTGGCGCCCACCGTGTAGCTGAGCACGACGCGGTCATCGTGGACGTAAAGGCCGGAATAATGGGCCCAGTCCTTCGGCAGCGGGCCTTGCGTGCCGGCCCGGGGATCGGCGAGCGAGCCCGACTTGTCGGCCCAGCCGGGTCCCAGCTTGGAATCGAACACGATGTTCGTGCCCTTCACGGTCGGGGGCGGCGGCCATTCGATCTTGGTCAGCGTGTTGCCGAACTCGAGGAATTCGCCCGTCCACGCGGCGGCGAGGCGCATGGTGTCGAGGTCGTAGACGACGTAGCTGCGGCCCTCGTTGCCGAGGGTGACGGCGAGGCCCTTCATGGCGGCGGCCTCGGATTTGGACCGCATGATGGTGCCGGACCAGAACGGCCCGCGCGCGGGCTGGACGGCCTCGGCCGCGGTCAGCGAGCCGGCGGCCAGCAGCGTGGCGGCCGCGGGCAGCAGCGAACGCAGATAGGAACGGACGGAGTCAGTCATGTTTCTGTGAGATTGCGGGGCGAGCGTTCCGCAGAATGCCGGACCGGGCAAGCGGACACTGGGAAGTCGTGGGGATCGGACCCGTCCGGACGGCGGGGAGGCGGGGGTTTCGGTGGCCGCGGCGGCCGTTTTCAGCCTTTGACGCTGGTTTCCGAGGAATCTAGCTTCACCGCTCCTTAAATTCTGGGCTTCGCCATGTTAGGTCTGCTTTTCAAAAAAATCTTCGGCTCCCGCAACGAACGTGAAGTGCGGAAGCTTCGACCGTTCGTGGCGAAGATCAACGATCTGGAACAACAGCTCCAAGCCCTGCCGGAGGAGGCGTTGCGCGAAAAGACCGCAACGTGGAAGGCGAAGCTGTCGGCGATCACCGACAACGACGAGCTGAAGCGCGAGCTCGAGGCGCTGCTTCCCGAGGCTTTCGCCGTGGTGAAGAACGCCTGCCGCCGGCTCACGGAAGGCAAGGCGGTCATCCACGTCCGCGGCCACGATATCGCGTGGAACATGGTGCCGTTCGACGTGCAGCTGATCGGCGGCATGGCGTTGCACCGGGGTTACATTTCCGAAATGGCGACCGGCGAAGGCAAGACGCTGGTCGGCACCTTGCCGGTGTATTTGAACGCCCTGAGCGGGCGCGGCGTGCACGTGGTCACGGTCAACGACTACCTCGCCGCCCGTGACTCGGAGTGGATGGGGGCGATCTACCGGTTCCTCGGCCTGTCGGTGGGTTGCATCCTGCACGACCAGCCGCCGTCCGTCCGCCGGCAGATGTATGCCTGCGACATCACCTACGGCACAAATTCCGAGTTCGGCTTCGACTACCTGCGCGACAACGGCATGGCCACGTCCAAGGAGGAGCAGGTCCAGCGCGGCCATTTCTTCGCGATCGTCGACGAGGTGGACTCCATCCTCATCGACGAGGCCCGCACACCGCTGATCATCTCGGGTCCGGCCGTGGTCTCGGTCGAGCAGAAGTATCGCGAGTGGAAGCCCACCGTGGAGCGGTTGGTGCGCAAGCAGCGGGAATTCTGCGACGGCCTGCTCAAGGAAGCCGAGGGTGTCCTGCAACAGCTCAAGGGTTCGCCCAAGAACGCCGAGGAACTGGAACGCCAGCTCTCGACGTTGCTTTACCGGGCCAAGCTCGGGCAGCCGAAATCCGAGGCGCTGATGCGCTTCTTCGAGGACCCGGCCAACCAGAAGCGGGTGCACCAGTTCGAGGTCGAGCTGCACACCGACCAGTCCAAGAAGCTCCTCTACGCCGAGAAGGAGCAGCTCTATTTCGCCATCGAGGAGAAATCCCACGAGGCCGACCTCACCGAGATGGGACGCGCGTTCATTTCCCCCACCGATCCCGAGGCGTTCGTGCTGCCGGACCTGGCGACCGCCTTCAGCCAGATCGACGGCGACGCCACCCTGGAACTCCGCACCCGGCTGGAACGGAAGAAGGAGTTGCAGGCCGCCTTCGAGGAACGCGCCCAGGTCATCCACGCCATTTCCCAGCTGCTCAAGGCCTACAGCATCTACGAGCGCGACGTGCAGTATGTCGTGCAGAACAACAAGGTCATCATCGTGGACGAGCACACCGGCCGCCTGATGACCGGGCGCCGCTGGAGCGACGGCCTGCACCAGGCGGTCGAGGCCAAGGAGGACGTCGAGATTGAGCGCGAGACGCAGACGCTGGCGACGATCACGATCCAGAACTACTTCCGCCTCTACCTGAAGCTCGCGGGCATGACCGGCACCGCCGAGACCGAGGCGCAGGAGTTCTTCGACATCTACAAGCTCGGGGTGATGACCATCCCGACGAACCGGTCCAACATCCGCAAGGACCGCAACGACTCGGTCTACAAGACCCGGCGCGAGAAGTTCACCGCGGTCATCAGTGAGATCCGCGAGATGCACAAGCTGGGCCGGCCGGTGCTGGTCGGCACCATCTCGGTGGACACCAGCGAAATGCTCAGCCGCGCGCTGAAGAAGGAAGGGTTGGTCCACGCGGTGCTGAACGCCAAATACCACGAGCAGGAGGCGGAGATCGTGACGCGCGCCGGCCAGAAGGGCGCCATCACCATCGCCACCAACATGGCCGGCCGCGGCACCGACATTAAGCTTGGCGAGGGCGTCTCCGAGGTTGGCGGCCTCCACGTGCTCGGCACTGAGCGCCACGAATCCCGCCGCATCGACCGGCAGCTGCGCGGACGTTGCTCGCGCCAGGGCGACCCTGGCTCCTCCCACTTCTTCATCTCGCTGGAAGACGACCTGATGCGCCTGTTCGGCTCCGACCGGATCACGCGCATCATGGAGCGCATGGGCCTCGAGGAAGGCCAGGAGCTGGAGCATCCGCTGCTGAACCGCTCCATCGAGCAGGCGCAGAAGCGCGTCGAGCAGCACCACTTCCAGCAGCGCAAACGCACGCTGGAGTTCGACGACGTGATGAACAAGCAGCGCGAGGTCATCTACGGCTTCCGCAACGACATCATCCAGTCCGACGACGTCCGCGACCGGCTGATGGACGTGATGGAGGAGGTCGTGCTGCTCAAGGTGCAGGAGTTCTCCGCCGCGGATACTGATCCGGGCGAATGGAACCTGCGCGGCCTGGCCGACTGGGTGAACCTGACCTTCCCGCTCGGCCTGCCCGAGGACGAGATTCTCAAGGTGGCCCGCGACGGCAAGCAGTCGCCGGTCGCCGGGTCATTGTTTGACGGGCTCAGCGACGCCCAGTTCGCGGCGGTGCTGTTCCTGAGCAAGGCGGTCCGCGACGCCTACGAGCTCAAGGTGAGCCTTGAACGGCCCGAAGCCCTCGCCAGCCTGGAGCGCTACACCGTGCTCAGCGCAATCGACCGCCTCTGGCAGGAGCACCTCTACGCGATGGATTCGCTCCGCAGCCACATCGGCCTGCGGGCCTACGGCCAGCGCGATCCGCTGATCGAATACAAGGCCGAGGCGTTCAAGCTCTTCGACGAGCTGATGATCAACATCAAGAGCGAGACCTGCTCGAACATCTTCCGCAGCGCCTCCAGCTTGATGGCGTTCGAGCAGTTCCTGCATAGCCTGCCGCAGGTCACCATCCACCAGACCGCCAGCGCCTTCAGCGAGGCGGCCGCGCAGGAACAGGCGGCGGCCAGCGGGCCGGGCAGCGAAATGGTCACGGAAGCCAATGAGGCGCTCGCCAAGGCCCAGCCCATGCGGTCCAACACCCCGCGCGTCGGCCGCAATGACCCCTGCCCGTGCGGCAGCGGCAAGAAATTCAAGAGCTGCCACGGTCGCTGACCTTGCGCGCCGGCGTGCGAGGCGGCGTCACGCTGGCCGCGATCCAATCCAAGTAACGCGGGCTGCCGCCGTCCAGCGGCAGCACGACGAATTCCGCGGTGTCATAGGGATGGTTCGCCAGCACCTGGGCTTGCAGCGCCCGCAGGCACGGGCGCGTGGTCTTGAGCAGCATCAACACCTCCTGGCTGGATTCGATCCGGCCCTGCCACCAGTAGTGGGACTCGAGTTGCGGCACGAGGTTCGCGCACGCGATGAGCCGGGCTTCAAGGGCCATCCGGGCGAGCCGCCGCGCCACTTCGGTGTCCGGGGCGGTGACCAGGACCAGCACCGGTTTTGGGGTTCGTTTCATGGCGCGACCCAAGCAGGTTGCCCGGCGATCGGCAAACCTGCGGGTTGCCCGCCTTGCCGGCGCGTGCCTTACTCCGCCCCGCATGTTCGAAATCGCCAATTACGTGCTTCAAGGAGCCGGCCAGGTCACCCCCGCCCTGGTGGACAAAGTGCTCCGCAGCCTGCCGATGTGGAAGGTGGAGTTCGCCGAGATCAACGCCCCCCAGTTTCCCCACTTGGTTGACCAGCTGGAGTTCCTGGCCGACGCCGTCGAGGACGTCGCGGAGGGCGCCTACAAGGAACTGCCTTACCACGCCTTTGCGGCCGCCGTGTTCGCCATCACCTACGCGCACCGCAAGACTGACATCATCCCGGACTTCGTGAGCGGCCACATGGGCCGGGCCGACGATTCCAGCATCGTGCGCGTCGTGCTGATCCTGCACGAGAAGCCCTTCGCCAAATACGCCGAGAGCCAGGGCTTCAACTGGGACAAGATCACCGACAAGCCGTAACCGTCCGACCGGGCCTGATTCCCGCCGTCCCATGCAGCTGCGATACTGGCGTTACGACCTCGCGCTCCGGCATTCCTGGGCGATTGCCACCGACGTGAAGGACGGCGCGGTCGCCGGCAAGTCCGTCTATCCGGTCGTGTTCGTGGAACTCACCGACGCGAGCGGCCGCACCGGCCTCGGCGAAGGTTCACCCTCCAGCCAGTATCACGAGACGCACGCGACCATGGCCGAGTTCCTGGCCCGCGTGGATCCCGCTCGGCTGTCGTTTGACGACGTGGCCGGCAGCATGGCCTACCTGGACACACTTTCGGCCGGCAGTTTTCCCGCCAAGTGCGCGGTGAACCTCGCGTTGCTGGACGGCGCCGCCAAGGCTGCGGGCCAGCCCGTGCATGCCTTCCTCGGCCTCGGCTTCACCGCCGGCCGGCACGTCACTTCCTTCACCATCGGCATCGACACGCCGGCGGCGATGGCGGCCAAGACCGCCGAAGCCGTCGCGGCCGGTTTGCCGGTGCTGAAGATGAAGCTGGGTGGCCCGCGTGACCGTGAGAACTTTGCCGCCGTCCGGGGCGCGGCTCCCCAAGCGCCAATCCGAGTAGACGCCAACGCGGCCTGGAAAACGCCCGCGGACGCCCTCCGGGAG
>JBIIUN010000208.1:0-8384 GCA_044339945.1 Kapaibacterium sp. (SeqCode) | reverse complement strand
GTAATAACCGCCCACCAGCACGCTCATGCGCCCGGCGATCTCGCTCATCGGCTCCAGCAACGGCAGGCGCCGGTTCACCTCCACCGTCTCGTAGGCGAGGCAGGTCGCGCCGGATTTCAGCAAGGCGTCAGTCAGCGGTTTGCTGGCGGCGAGGTGCAAATAGGTGAAGATCAGTTGCCCCGGACGCAGCAGCGGAAACTCAGCGGGCAACGGCTCCTTCACCTTCACGATCAGGTCGGCCTGCGCGAACACGGCGGCGTGCGTCTCGGCCAGCTCCGCGCCCGCCGCCACGTAGTCCGCATCGGGATAACCGGCCCCCACGCCGGCCCCAGGCTCCACCACGACGCGATGGCCGCGCCGGATGAGTTGGTAGGCCGCCGACGGCAACAGCGCGACCCGATGTTCCTGTTCCTTGATTTCCCGCGGCACGCCGATGGTCATGCGCGGAAGGTTTTCCTCCGGGGTTCCGGCCGCAACCATTCGTTGGGGTTTTCCTGGCCCGCACCCAGCACCAAACCGGGTTTCCGGTCAGCCCCTTGGGAAAAGAAAAATGGTCACCCCAACTGGCCCGAGCCTCTTCCAGCCGGCATGCTCGCGGCATGGAACGAGCCACGCCATCGCTCGCCGCCGAACTGGAGCGGGTGGCCGCGCGTTTCCAGGATGGGCCAGTGCGGTTGTCGGAACTGGCCGGCGTATTCGGTGCCCACGGCAGCTTCGCGTTCCTCGCGGTCCTGGCGTTGCCGTTCCTTTCGCCCGTGCCCCTGCTCGGACTCGCCACGCCGGCGGGCATGGTCGTCGTGGTCATCGGCCTCCAGATCGCCCTGGGCCGGCCGCCGCAACTGCCGCCGCGCCTGGCCGGAAAAGAATTGCCCGCGCGCTTCCTACCACGGCTGCTTCACGGCGCCAGCCGGGTCCTCCGCTGGGTGGAACGCGTGCTCCGGCCCCGCGGCGAATGGATCTGCGCCCACCTCGCCCGGCCCGCGGTGACAGGCGCGCTGCTGGCGTTGGCCGGGGGACTCCTGCTGCTGCCGATTCCCGTGCCCATGAGCAACGCCCTGCCCGCGAGCGCGATCCTGCTGCTGTCGGTCGGGGCGATGCTGCGCGACGGCGCGGCGTTTGTGCTGGGTTGCCTGGCCTTGCTGGTTGCGGCCGCCTTCCTTGCCGCCGTGGTGTTCGGGGGCTGGGAACTGATCGAGTGGTTCCGTCAATGAAGGTGTCCAAGCCAACTGCGGCTTGCCCAGTTGCAGCCGCTCGCGTTCCCTCGACGCCGTCCCGACATGCGCCAACTACTTCTCACCCTCCTGCTGCCGTTCGCGTTTGCCGCCCTGCGCGCCGACGGGCCGGCTGACAACCAGCCCGACAAAGTCCGCCGTATCCCGGGACCGGGCGTCGCCATCCCCGACGAAGCGCGGCGTGAACTCAGCGAGGGCGTCACACAATTGGGTGCCGAGATTGAGAGCCTGCGGACGACCCTGACGAACAAGCCCGCGGTGCTCGCCCGTTTGCCGGACGTGCAGATCTTCCACAAGGCCGTGGATTGGGCGCTGCGTTACGACGAGTTTTTCCGGACCAACGAGGTAAAGGTCGCCCGCGAGCAACTGGCGGAAGGATTGCGGCGCGCCGCCGCGTTGCGGGATGGAGCGGTCCCTTGGCTGAGGCAGGCCGGCCCGGTCGCGCTCGGTTACGTGTCACACATCGACGGCTCGGTCCAGCCGTATGGGCTGGTAATTCCCGACACCTACGCCGCCGGCACGCCGCACCGGTTCCGGCTGGATTTCTGGTTCCACGGCCGCGGCGAGCAGCTCAGCGAACTGGCCTTCGTGAACGACCGTTCGCGGAACAAGGGTGAGTTTGCGCCGGCCAATGCCTTCGTGCTGCATCCCTACGGCCGCTACTGCAATGGCTCGCGCTTCGCGGGCGAAACCGACGCCTGGGAAGCCCTTGAAGATGTGCAACGGCTATTTCCGATCGACGAGAACTGCCTAGTCGTCCGCGGCTTCTCACTGGGCGGAGCGTCGTGCTGGCATTTCGCCGTGCATCACGCCTCGAAATGGGCCGCCGCCGCGCCGGGTGCGGGTTTCAGCGAGACGGCCGACTTCCTGAAGGTCTTCCAGAACGAGCAACTCGCACCCGCGCCGTGGGAGCAGAAGCTGTGGGCGTTGCACGATGCCACCGCCAACGCGGTCAACGTGAGCATGGTCCCGCTCGTCGCCTACAGCGGTGAGATCGACAAGCAGAAGCAGGCCGCCGACGTCATGGCCACCGCCCTCGCCGCCGAGGGGATGGAACTCACGCACATCCTCGGGGCCAAGACCGCGCACAGCTACGAGAAAGCGGCCAAGGCGGAGATCAACCGGCGCATCGACACGCTGGCGGCCCAAGGGCGGGAGGTCTTTCCCCGGACGGTCCGTTTCACCACACCGTCGCTCCGCTACAACCGCATGGCCTGGGTGCGGGTCGATGCACTGGGCCAGCATTGGGAGCCGGCGCGGGTTGAGGCTTCGGTTCAAGCCGCTGGAAACAGTCTCGTGGCCACCACCCGCAACGTGACCGCGCTGACCTTCGAAATCCCGCCCGGGTTGGCGCCATTCGATCCGCGCCGCGGCGTCACGGTCGAATTGGACGGCGCCCGCCTGACCGTAGGGCCGGCGCAGACGGACCGCTCATGGACCGTTTCCTTTCATCGCGAGTCGAGTGGCTGGATGCCGGGGCCGATCCCCTCCAACGCGTTGCGCAAACGGCACGGGCTTCAGGGGCCGATTGATGACGCCTTCATGGATTCCTTCCTGTTCGTCCGGCCGACCGGCCAACCGCTCAACGCCTTGGTCGGCAACTGGGCCTCGAACGAACTAGCCCACGCGGTCGAGCACTGGCGCCGGCATTACCGCGGCGACGCACCCATCAAGGACGACACGGCCATCACCGAGGAGGACATCGCGCGGAATCATCTCGTGCTCTGGGGCGATCCGCAGAGCAACACGTTGCTCGGCAAGCTGGCCGGCGAACTGGGCATCCGGTGGGACAGGACGCGGATCCACACGCCGGCGGCGGGTTATCCGGTGGAACAGTTCGTGCCGGTGTTCATTTATCCGAACCCGCTGAACCCGCAGCGTTACGTGGTCGTGAACAGCAGCTTCACCTTCCGCGAATACGACTATCTCAACAACGCCCGCCAGACACCGAAGCTGCCGGACTGGGCCATCTTGGACATCACAAAGCCCGTGACCGCACGTGCGCCCGGCGGCATCACGGCGGCGGGTTTCTTCGGGGAGAAGTGGGAGTGGAAGCAGTAGGCGCTCAAGGAGCGCGGCTCTCTGAGCCGCCCGGAGCAACATCTCTTGCGGCTTTGTCGCTGAGGAGGCGCGGATCCGGTCCTAGGACTGACCTTGGTGTCAATACGGCCAAACGCGGCTCAGAGAGCCGCGCTCCCAAAGTCACCCGACGTCCCGTTCAACTCACTCCGCCAACCGGACTACGTAGCCGCCCGACTTCTCGTCGGCGTCGAGTTTCAGCAGGTTGCGCTTCTGGCATTCGAGCAGCAGGTCGTTGAAGGAGCGGAAGCCATACGCGCGTTCATTGAACCCGGGATTCCGCCGCTTGATGGCCTGCTTGATCATCGAACCCCAGATCGGGTCATCGCCTTCGCGGGCTTCGCTCAGCGCTTCCAGCGTCACGATGACCCGTTCGAGGGCGTCAATCAGCGGCGGCCGCTTGGGTTCCTCCTCCGCTGGGCGCGCCGCGCTGGCTACGGGAAGGTTGGCCGGGGCCGCGGCGGGATTGGCCGACGGGCTGGCTGGCGGTGGCAATGCCGGGGCCGGCGCGGACGTGACGCCGCCGGAGCGTTGCCGGGCTTTCGAGGGTTCGCGCCGGACCAGATCGTCGTAATAGAGGAACTCGTCGCAGTTGTTGATGAACAGGTCCGAGGTCGAATTCTTCACGCCCGCGCCGATCACGGTCTTGGCGTTCTCGCGCAGCTTGCTTACCAGCGGCGAGAAGTCGGAGTCGCCGCTGATGATCACGAAGGTGTCCACATGGCCCTTGGTGTAGCAGAGGTCGAGGGCGTCCACGACCATGCGGATGTCGGCGGAGTTCTTGCCCGACTGGCGGACGTGCGGGATCTCGATCAGCTCGAACGCCGCCTCGTGGAGGTCGCGCTTGAACTCCTTGTAGCGGTCGAAATCGCAGTAGGCCTTCTTCACGACGATGTGCCCCTTGAGCAGCAGGCGTTCGAGCACCTTCTGGATGTCGAAGCGCGGGAAACGGGCGTCACGGGCCCCGAGCGCAATGTTCTCAAGGTCAAGGAAGACGGCCATCGTGGCGTCCTTCGTGGGGGAACTCATGGGCGAAGGCTACGCGGCGGCCGGCCGGCGGACAGGACAAATCCGCGCGGATTCGGTTTGGACTCCGCGGCGGCGGACCGGTATCTCCCCGCCCGCGTGAAGAAGGAAGCCGTCGTCAAAAAGATCATCGAACGCCTGCAAGCCGACCTGGAGCTCTACTTCAAGGCGGCGCGGGCGGCGCATTTCGAGGCCACCCACGAGCAGAGCAAGGCGGAGAACAAATACGACACGCGCGGCCTGGAGGCGTCGTATCTCGCCCGCGGCCAATCGAAGCAGGCGGCGGAACTCGAACAGGCGCTGCATCAGTTCCAGGCGCTCACGCTGCGTGACTTCGGCCCGGAGACACCTGTGGACATCGGCGCACTCGTCGAACTCGGCGTCGGCAAGGAGCATTCGTGGTATTTCATCGGGCCCCGGGCCGGCGGCACCGAGGTCACCCACGCCGGCAACGAAATCACGGTGATCACGCCGCAGTCCCCGATCGGGCAGCTGTTGGTCGGCCGCAAGCAGGGCGAGAAGCTGAAGCTGACCTTTGGCGGGAAGGGTGAAGGCAAGGTGGTTTCGGTGAGTTGAGTTCGGCCGGCCCGGCGGTTGGTCTCGCCCGGTTCCGTGCTAACTTCCGGCACCGATGCAGACGATCATCCACTGGTTTCGCCGCGACCTGCGGGTATCCGACAACGTCGCGCTCCACGAGGCGTGGGCCCGCGGCAGTTGCCTGGTGCCGGTGTTCATCCTGGATGACGCCATCCTGCAAGCCGATGATTGCGCCGCCGCGCGGGTCGCCTATCAGCTCACGGTGCTGGAATCGCTCCGCCGGAATCTCGAGGCGCTGGGCCACCGGCTGATCCTGCTGCACGGGACGCCGCACGAGGAGTTGGTGAAACTCGCGCTCGCCGTGAAGGCCGACGCGGTGTTCACCAACCGCGACTACGAACCCTACGCCGTGGCCCGCGACCGCAAGGTGGCCGGCGCGCTCTATGAGGCGGGCGTGTATTTTGAGTCGTTCAAGGACCAGGTGATCTGGGAAGGCCGCGAGGTGCTGACCAAGGCGGGCGAGCCCTACACGGTGTTCACCCCGTATTCCCGGGCGTGGCGGGCCAAGGGCGTCCCAGTGCCGGTGCCCAAGCTCGGGCGGGCCAAGTCGCCGGTGCCGGACGCCGCCCATTCGCTGCCGCTCCCGACGGAGGCCACGGCGCTCGGGCACCGGCTCACGCAGCAGTTGCCGCCGGCCGGCGAACACGCGGGATTGGAGGCGCTGAAGGAATTCCTGGCCGCCCGGATTTACGATTACGACACCGCCCGCAACTTCCCGGCGGACGAAGCCGGCACCTCGCGGCTTTCCCCGCACTTCCGCTTCGGGACGGTCGGGCCGCGGACGGTCTTCGCGAAGCTGTTTGCCGCGCGGGAACAGGCGCCGCCCGGGCGCGAGGCGGCCTGCAACGTGTGGGAAACGGAGCTGATCTGGCGCGAGTTCTACCACCAGATCCTGGCCAACTTCCCGCACGTCGCCGCCGGCAGCTTCCGGCCGGAATACGACGCCTTGAAGTGGGCGGGAACCGACGCCCAGTTTGACGCCTGGTGCGCGGGACAGACCGGTTTCCCGATCGTGGATGCCGCGATGCGCTGCCTGAATGCGACCGGTGGCATGCACAACCGCCTGCGGATGATCACGGCCATGTTCCTGACCAAGGACCTGCTCGTGTCCTGGCAGCGCGGCGAGCGGTATTTCATGCGCCAGTTGCTCGACGGGGAGCTCGCCGCCAATAACGGCGGCTGGCAGTGGAGCGCCGGTTGCGGCACGGACGCCGCGCCCTACTTCCGCATCTTCAACCCGGTTTCGCAGGGCGAGAAGTTCGATCCGCAGGGCACCTTTGTCCGGCGCTGGATCCCTGAGTTGCGGGATGTGCCGGATGACCTGATTCACCAGCCTTGGGAAAAACCCTTGCTGCTGGCCCGGACGAAGTATCCCGCCCCCATCGTGGACCACTCGCAGCAGCGCGGGAAATGCCTCGCGATGTTCAAGGCGGTGAAAGGGGCGGAATGAAAAAACGGTGACAGGCCGAACCCGTCACCGTTCTTCAAAAATGATGCCCGCGGCTTAGCGACCAACCGCCAAGCGGTCCGCCAAACGCTGCGGCAGTCCGGCGGCCATGATCTTCTTCTGGGCGGCGGCGATGTCGTAATCGAGGCGGCGTAGTTCGATGGTCTGCGACGGCAAGTCGTAGATGACGTAGGCGGCCTTGGGGCTGCCGTCGCGGGGCTGGCCCACACTGCCGACGTTCACGAAATACTTTTTGCCCGGTTCCACGCGGAACTTGGAGTATGTGCCCCCGCGCACGCCGGTGTCGCGGATGAACGCCACCGGCACGTGGGTGTGACCGAAGAAGCAAACCTGCGTGTTCTGATAGGTGAAGCTGGCGGCGGCCTCGAGCTTCTCGAACACGTAACCCCAGCGCTGCGGCGCATCGAGCGTCGCGTGGACGATGGAGAAGTTGGCCACCAGGCGGAAATACTTCAGGTCCCGCAGCCACTTGCGGTCGTCCTCCGTGAGCTGGGCGCGGGTCCAGGTAACGGCCTCGGCGGCGGCGTCGTTGAATCCATCGGGCGATTCGTCGCTGCCAATGTATTCGTCGTGGTTGCCCTTCACGACCGGGATGTTCATGCCCCGGACGAGGTCGAGGCACTCCTTCGGGTTGGCGCCATAGCCGACGACATCTCCCAAGCAGACGACGTGGGTGCACTTCTGCTGTTTGATGTCCTCCAGCACCACTTGGAACGCGTCCAAGTTGGCGTGGATATCAGCAATGATCGCGTATCGGTTCATTCCATCACGGCGCAATCACGAAGCCGCGGAATTCACCGCTCGCTTCGGACCAGATTTCGTCTTCGAGTTTGATCAACGGCCCCAATCCTGACTCCCGGATTGCCCGTCGGAATTCACGCAGTTCAACGTCGTCCCCCTCGGCCACCAGCTCGACCCGGCCATCCGGGAGGTTTCGCACCTTCCCGGTCAGCTCAAATCCCGCGGCGACCTGCCGGGTTTGATACCGGAAACCCACTCCTTGCACCTGCCCAGAGTAGAAAACCTGCATTCGGCGACGCTTCATGCGTAAATCCAACGATGGCAGTTTCCACCCGGAAACCTAACCGCGGACAGGGGGCGGACTTAGCCATATCCGTGCCGACCGAGGCAACGGTTTTGTTGGGAAGCGACATTTGCTGGGGTGAGCGGGAGTCCAATCATCAACCCGCGCCCGGCGGCTCCCCATGCGTCCCGAAGGTTGACACCCATGTGTTTGACTGTCATCAAACAGTCAAACGCGGCCCGCCTTCATGATTCCCAAGCTTCATCTCCAGCTCGACGAGCGATCCGGGGTGCCGGTCTACCGGCAGATGATGGATCAGTTCAAATATTACGTCGCCGGCGGCATCCTGCGGCCGGGGGACCAGATTCCGTCCATCCGCGAACTGGCTTCGGCCTTGCAGGTTAATCCCACGACCGTGGTCAAGGCCTACACCGAGCTGGAACGCGCCGGCCTGATCGAAAAGCGCCACGGCAAAGGCGCCTTCGTGGCCGCCAACGCCCGGGCCCTGACCCAAATCGAACAGGAAGATGCCCTCCGACGGTCGGCCAAGCAGCTGGCAGTCGAGGCGACCCAGATGCAGATGCCCGCCCCCAAGGTCATCACCGTGGTCCGCGAGGAACTGGGTGCCCTGCATTCGGACCGGGCCGGCGAGGACGTGCCGGTGAAATTCGCCGTCGTCGGGGGCGGCAGCTGAGCAGCAATTTCCCGCGCGAATCGGGTTCCGTTTCAATCCGCCTACAGGTGTGTGACGGTTGGTTCGGTCTGTTTTACTCGATTCGCGCGGGTTCATTTTTCGCAACATGCCGACCGACATCCAGGCGCACGGGCTGACCAAGGCGTTCCGCAGCGGGGTGGTGGCGGTGAGCGGACTGGACCTACGGGTCGAGCGCGGCACGGTTTACGGCCTGATCGGCCGCAACGGCGCCGGCAAAACGACTGCCCTCAAGCTGCTGATGGG
>JBIIUN010000207.1:0-8421 GCA_044339945.1 Kapaibacterium sp. (SeqCode) | reverse complement strand
CTTGGCGGTGGGCAGCACGCCGGGGTTGGCCGGCGTGACTGTTTCCCTTGCCCCGGAAGTGACAGATCCGGTCGTCTCGAATAACACCGCGCGTCTCCCCGACATGCAGGCCAGCGCACCGGCACTCAAAGCTGCCCTTGGAACCGGAACCATTCGCCTGACGTGGTCTGCCGATACGGACCGCTTGAGGCTCGAAGAGGCCACCACCCTGACCGGTGGCGGCAACTGGGGGCCCAACAGCAATCCAGTTTCGGTCTCAGGGTCGCAGCGGACCGCTGAAGCGCCTGTCAACGGCAGCGTGAAGCTCTATCGACTCACGGTGAAGTGATCGAAGAGGCCTTTGGACACCGCATTTCCCAAACACCCAAACGAAGCCGGCGGCGACCGTGAGGTCCTGCCGGCTTTTCCCTGCGGGTGGTCCCGGCGGCGCTGTTCCGGAGTGCGGCCCCCTCGTTAGCATGGGAATCGGAGGCGTGACCGTCGACCGTGGGCCTTGGGCGGGCTTTCGGGTGCTTGCGATTTCCGGGTGTTGAAACTCATGCTCCGGAGCGTCGACCCCAACCTTTGATCCCATGATCCGAACCACGGCGCAGAAATGTGCTCCGAATCCCCATCGGCGGGTTTCCTTTCCACGACTGGGTGGGCGGTCGCGGCGACTCGCTTTGGTCACCGCTGAAATGTCGCGGTGGCTCATGACTGGACTGTGCGTGTTCGGGCTGGCGGTGCCGGTGGCGGCGAGAGCAACCGACTCATGGCAGGTAAGCCTGGTGGCCGGCGGGAAGCACCTCGACGGCCCGGCCGCAGCGGCGGCGTTCTCAATGATCCGGGGAATCGCCTGGGATCCCCAAGGCGGCGTCGTGGTGGCGGATGCCGGCAACCATTCGATCCGTCGGGTGGGCGTGGATGGTCAGGTGACGACCTTGGCAGGATCCGGGGCGATGGGTTGGCGGGATGGGAAGGGGACTGAGGCGCGCTTTCGGGAACCGGCGGGCGTGTCGGTGGACCGGGAGGGAGCGGTGTGGGTGGCCGACACGGGAAACCGCTGCGTGCGGCGCATCAGTCCTGACGGCACGGTGACGACCGTGGCCGGCCAGGCGCTGGCGGATGGTCGGGTGGATGGTCCGGGTGAACTGGCCCGATTCAGCGAACCGAGCGATCTGGCCATAGCCTCCGATGGGCGAATCGTGGTGGTCGATGTGATCAACCAAGCGGTCCGGTTGGTGGCAACCAACGGCGTGGTCAGCACGGTGGCCCAAGGCTACCGGGGATGGCCGCCTGAGTATGCGGTTGGGACGCGGCGACAGTTCCTGCCTGATTGCATCGGCGTCGGGCCGGACGGGCGATGGCTGATCGGCGAGTTTGGCAGTTATGTTCGCGTGTCCGAATGGAGCGAAGCGACGGGCCTCCAGTCCATGTGGGGAACCGGTGAATTTGGGATTTCATTGGATTGGGATGGTGGCCTGGGCGTGGCGTGGGATCGCCGGGGCCGCGCGATGGTTTCGCTCAACCTGTGGGTGACCCGGCCGCCCTCCCTCGACTCGACGCGTCATGACGGCGTGTATGAAGTCGGGGAGGCCGGGAACCTGATTCCGCTGGCGGAACGTTTGCCCAAGGCGGGCGGGGACATCAGCAATCGCCTGACGACCGATCCGGAAGGGAACGTGTATGTGGCCCGGGGAGATCAGATCGTGCAGGTGACGGAACGGGGCCACGTAACGGTATTGGCCGGCCGGGTGTCGGAGACGTGGGCGGCGGGGCGAGGCGCCTCCGCGAGCCTGCGAAGCGTCCGGGGGCTGGCGCGGTTTCCGGATGGCAGCCTGGTGGTGAGCGAAACGGAAACCCACCGGCTCTGGCGCGTATCGCCCGACGGCGGGGTGACTTGGTGGAGTGGCAGGGCCGGCGGTGGCTTCGCCGATGGACCGGCCGAGACCGCCTGCTTTGCCGATCCCTGCGGGCTCGCCGTGGACCGCAACGGAGACGTCTTGGTGGCGGATTCCGGCAACTGTCGCATCCGGCGGGTGCGACCCGATGGCGGGGTGAGCACGGTCGTCGTGGGCGCGCTGAATACTCAGTTGGTCCAACCGCGGTTCGTGGCGGTGGATTCGACCGGCAGCATCTTGTTCGTCGAGCTCGGAGCCGGCGTTCGGGTCATCCAGCCCGACGGCACGGTGACCAACCGATGGGACGACCAGTTTTCCGAGGCTCGCGGGAATGGTTGGCCGAGCGGATTGTGGATTGATGCGAAGGACCGAGTTTGGGCCTCCACCAAGGGGCGGGTGCTGGAACTGCTTCCCGACGGCTCGTCCGTCATCCGGTATGATTTTGCGGACTATGTCCGGCCCGGACGGATCATGGAACGGCCGGTAATTCAGGCGTTCACCGTGGATCAGGGCGGCAACCTGTGGATGGCCCCGGAACGCGGATACGAGGTGGTGCGGCTGTCGCCCCGGGGCGTGCCGTTGAAGATCGTCAGCGACACCCCAGGGCGTGCCTCCACGCAGGCGCCGGACGGGATCGGTATCATCGCTCCGCTGCTGATGGCGGCCGATCCTTCGGGTGGGATCGTTTTTTGGGACGAACCTGCTTCCGCCCTGAAGCGGCTCACGCCGAAACCCGGATTGATCGCGGACGTGCAGGTATTTCCCGAAATGCCCAACGTCGCACTGGGCCGCCCGCTGAGGTTGTCGGCCTTGATCGGGGAACACACGAATCCGGCAACTTTCCAGTGGCGCAGGAACGGCGATCCGATCGCCGGCCAGACCCAGGCGGACCTCGTCGTGGCTCCGTTTACCGCCGAGTTGGCCGGCGATTATTCGGTGCTGATGCGGCACGCCAGCAGCGCGGTGACGAGCGCCCCGGTGCGCATCGGAGTGATGGCGTTGCCCCGCATCGCCAAGCAGCCCGGAACGTCGGTGACCGCCGGCGGTTGGCCGCCTGACCTCATGGTGATTGCGGAAGGGGAAGGGGAGCTGGGTTACCAGTGGTTTCGCGACGACATCGAGGTTCGGCTGTCGACTGAGCCCGTTTATTTGCCCGGGGGATTCGGTGGCTGGGAAGCGCGTTACCGAGTGCGGGTGGAAAACGAGGCTGGCAGCGTGGACAGCCAAACGGTCTCGCATTCGACGTGGCGCGCCATGCCGGATGGTCAGGTGGAACTCATCGGTCCCGTGGGAATGCATTACCGCTTGGAGTCCGCGGAGTCCATGGCCGGGCCGTGGCGGCCGGACCGGGAATTTACGCTGGAGTCCATGACCAATCGGTGGTCCTTGCCGACGCCGGGCGCGGCGACCACGGAAACGAGATTGTTTCGCCTGATCCCGATCACCGTCCCGTGAACCTCAGGGTGTGGTAGTGTTTGGGCCGAGCGAGCCGGGGAAACTGGTGTCCGCGACACCGTGGGCATCATGGAACCCAAGCGGCGTTTCGTCCGCAGTGGTTTGCCTCTGGTAGCCCGAAGGCAGCTGGGTCAAGGATGCCAAAATCCATCCGGTCCCGAGTCCGAAGGCCCAGAACCCGGCATTCTTGATGGCGGGCTTTTGCGTCAGAAAGTCTAGGTTCATAGCGCCGCCAGTTTCCCGGCCTGGACCTGCCAGCGGACGAATTCCTGGCCGAGTTCCGCGGGCCAGTTCTCCGCGGTGCAGGTCATGAACACTTGGCCGCCGGCGCGGCGGGCCTGATTCAGCAGGGGCAGCAGGCCGGCGCGGCGGCGGGCGTCGAGTTCGCCCATGACGTCGTCGATCAGCAGGACGGGCGGGGCGCCGTGGATGCCGGTGAGGTATTCCGCCTGCGCCATTTTCAGGGCGAGAGCGAGGGTGCGTTTCTGGCCTTCGCTGGTGAATGTGGCCGCTGGCTGGCCGTTCACGATCAGGGCGAGGTCGTCGCGGTGCGGGCCGAGAACGGTGGTCTTCAGCACGCGTTCGCGGGCCCGGCTCTGGGCGAGCGCGACGGCGAAGTCACCGGTGACGCTGGGCTGGTATTCCAGCACGAGTTCGTCGGCGTCGGCGGCAATCCGGCGGAAGGCGAGCCGGACCAGCGGGGAGAGTTTCGGGGTGAACGCACGCCGGGCGGCCATGAGCTGGTCGCCGAGTTCCACAAGCTGGCTGGTGAAGGCGGCGAGCTGTTCCGCGTCGGGCTGCGGCTGCTTGAGCAGGGCGTTGCGGTTGCGGAGTGCCTGCGTGTAGCGGAGGAGCAGATTCAGGTAGCCGGGCTGGGTCTGGGACAGTAGCAGGTCGAGGAACCGCTGGCGGACCCGCGACGTGCCCTTCACGAGCTGAAGGTCCTCCGTGCAGAAGACGACGGCGCGGAGCGTGCCGAGGTAATCCGCGAGGCGTTTCACCGGAGTGCCGTTGAGCGACAGCTTGCGTTCGCGGCTCGACCAGTAGGCCTTGATCTCGGCGGGGGCACGGCCGACGACGGTGCCGCCGACGAAATACCCCTTGGCGTCGTGGCGGATCATCTGGGCACCGCCGACGCCCCGGAACGACCGGAGGGTGGCGAGGAGGTAGATAGCCTCCAGGACGTTGGTCTTGCCCTGGGCGTTGTCGCCCAACAGGACGTGGAAACCGGGCCCGAAATCCGCGTCCAGCCGCACGTAATTGCGGAAGTCGCGGAGGCGAAGGTGGGCCAGATGCACGGCGGCAATCTCCGGATTCGTCCGGCAAATTACAAAACCCAACTGGGCGGCCGGAGCGGCGGGCGCGGCAATTCCCTTGAACGGGTGCTTTTCACGGGCGGCGCGCCGGTGGCATCCTCGAGGCATGTCAGCTCCCACCGCCTTCACACGTCGCCAGTTTCTGGGCACATCCGCCCTTGCCACCGCCGCGTTGGCCACCGGTTGCCAGTCGGCTGCCGGCCCCCGGCGGATTTCCCCCAACGAAAAGCTGAACCTCGGCGTCGTCGGCGTCGGCGGCCGGGGGGCAGAGGATCTCGCCGGCGTGGCCAGCCAGAACATTTTGGCCCTGTGCGACGTGGATTCCGGCATCCTGGCCGGGGCCAAGGCGAAGTTCCCGGGCGCCGCGACCTACTCCGATTTCCGGCGGATGCTGGATCGCAAGGATCTCGACGGTGTGGTCATCGGCACGCCGGACCACACGCATGCCGTCATCGCGGTGGCTGCCTTGCAGAGCGGGCGCCACACCTATTGCGAGAAGCCGCTGACGCACACGATCTCCGAACTCCGGCGGATGGAGGAAGTCGCCCGGAAATCCGGCCTCCAGACGCAGACCGGCAACCAGATCCACGCGACCCGCAACTACCGGCGCGTGGTGGAGCTGATCCAGGGGAACGTCATCGGACCCGTTCGGGAGGTGCACCACTGGGCCGGCAGCGTGTGGGAAACCAAACCTTGGCCCAAGGCCGAGCCCGTGCCGGCGACGCTGGACTACGAGCAGTGGATCGGGCCGGTGAAGGAGGTGCCGTTCAGCAAGGAATTCGTGCCGTTTAACTGGCGGCGCTGGTGGCATTTCGGCGGCGGCACGCTCACGGACTTCTGCTGCCACCATATTGACCTTGGCGCATGGGCCCTGCAGCTGGGCCTGCCGACAGTGATTGAGGCCGACGGCCCGACCCCGGACCAACACTGCGCGCCCACCGGTTTGCATGTGCGCTACGAATTCCCCGGTCGCGGCCATTTGCCGCCCGTGACGATGCACTGGTATTCCGGCGCCGGTCGCCCGCAGATCGCCGGCGTGCCCGACCTTTCGAAATGGGGCGGCGGTTCCCTGTTCATCGGTGATCAAGGAATGCTTTTGGCGGACTACGGCCGGCACATCCTCTTGCCTGAGGAAAAGTTCAAGGGCGCGAGCTTGCCGCCGTCGTCGTTGGCGGAATCGGTCGGCCACCACGAGGAGTGGATCCGCGCCTGCAAGGGCGAGAATCTGGCGCTGCCGCAGTTTGCGGCGCTCGGAAAGACGAATTCACCCTTCAGCTACGGCGCTCTGCTCACCGAGATCGGCCTTCTCGGGAACATCGCCTTCCGCACCGGCAAGCGCATCGAGTGGGACGCGGAGAAAATGAAGGCGAAGGGCGTGCCGGAAGCGGATCGGCTCATCCATCACGAATACCGTCCGGGTTGGAAGCTGGGTTGAAACGCCGGGCCGTAGGACCGCGGCCGCGTGTCGCGCCGAGCAGAGCCGCCGGTTTCCGGAGTTAGTGGACTGCGGCTTGGGTGGCGCGAAGTTCGGTGCAATACTTTCCCCGCTTGGTTCGTCACTGAACTGCTCATGAAGCGTCAGATTACAATCCTGTCATTGCTGGTGGCCGCGGCCGTGGGGTCGGGATGGTTGGCGTTCACCCGGAATTCGGGCAAGGGCACGCTGCGGCGTCCCGTGCTGGACCAAGCCAAGGCGGGCGCGGCCCTGCACGCCGACGTGTTGCCGCTGCTGAACCGTTATTGCTGGGATTGTCACGGCGACGGCGCCACCAAGGGTGACGTCAGCCTGGACGCCTTCACCAACGTGACGGCGGTGCTCCAGGATCGCCGCACCTGGGAACGGATCCTGCGCACGGTGGATTCGGGCGACATGCCGCCCAAGAAAAAGAAGCAACCCACCGCGCCGGAACGGGCGACACTGACCGGCTGGATCGAGAAGACGCTGTTTCCCGTCGACCCGGACAATCCGGATCCCGGCCGGGTGACGCTACATCGGCTGAACCGGGTCGAATACGACAACACGATCCGGGACCTGGTCGGGATTGATTTCAAGCCGGCCGAGGACTTTCCGCAGGACGACATCGGCTATGGTTTCGACAACATCGGCGACGTGCTTTCGCTGCCGCCGGTCCTGCTGGAGAAGTATCTCAAGGCGGCCGAACGCATCCTCGACGAAGCCTTGGTCACGGGGCCGCGCCCGACACCGGTCCGGGCCTTTGCCACGGCAAAGCTGGAGGGCGGGCAGGACTTGGGCCCGGTGCGGGGCCTCTCCGCCAACGGCGAAATCGTCGTGCCGATGAAGTTTACGGTTCCAGGCCAATACCGCCTGACGTTCGAGGCCTACGGCGACCAGGTGAAGCCGGATCCCGTCAAGGCGGCGGTGCGTTTGGACGGGGCGGACGTGAAGTTGTTGGAAGTGCCGCAGCGGAAGGGAAGCCCCGGCAAGTTCGAGGTGGAGTTCGAAGTCAAAGCCGGAGCCGGTCAGCGCCTGACGGTGGCGTTCCTCAACGACCTGTATGAGAAACGGACGGTTGAGCGCGAGGAAGGGCAGGGGGAGAAGAAGCGTAAGCGGAAGGAAGATGTCATCGAAGATCGGAACCTCTTCACACAGAAGTTTGAGCTCACAGGCCCGCTGGGGGTGGACCAGCCCTTGCCGGCGTCCCATCACCGGGTGTTTTTCAAGCTGCCGGCGAAGGGCAAGGAAAGCGCCGTGGGTCGCGAGCTGGTCGGAAAGTTTGCCCAACGCGCCTGGCGTCGGCCGCTAACGGCTGGCGAGCTTGACCGCCTGATGCGACTGTTTGAGCAGGGGCGCCGGGACGGCGAGAATTTCGAGGCCTCCGTGAAGCTGGCCCTGACCGCGGTGCTGGTGTCGCCCCATTTCCTGTTCCGCGGCGAAATCCAGCCCAACCCGGACAACCCGGCCCAAGTGCAGGCCATCGACGAATGGGCCCTGGCCTCGCGGCTTAGCTATTTCCTGTGGTCCACGATGCCCGACGACGAACTGTTCGCGCTCGCCGGAAAAAACCGGCTGCGGAAGAACCTCGACGCGCAGCTGAAACGCATGCTGCTCGATCCGAAGGCGCGGGCATTGACCGAAAACTTTGCCGGTCAGTGGCTGCAGTTGCGGCTGCTGGACCTCATCGAACCGGACCGGAAGCAATTTCCCGGGTTCAGCGATGACTTGCGCCGGGCGATGCGGACGGAGACCGAACGCTTCTTCGAATACATCATCCACGAAGACCGGCCGGTCAGCGATTTCCTGTTGGCGGACTACACGTTTGTGAATGGTGCCCTCGCGCAGCATTACGGCCTGGAAGGTGTGACCGGCGACGATTTCGTGAAGGTTTCACTCAAGGGATCTCCCCGGCAGGGCGTCCTTACCCAAGGCAGCATCCTGACGCTGACGTCGAACCCGACCCGGACCTCGCCGGTCAAGCGCGGCAAATGGGTGCTGGAGAATGTCCTGGCCACCCCGCCGCCGCCTCCGCCCCCCGGGGTTTCCTCCCTCGAAAGCCAGGCCGAGCTGAAGGGCACGCTGCGGCAGCGGATGGAGCAGCATCGGGAAAACGCGGTCTGCGCCAGTTGCCACGAAAAAATGGACGCCATCGGCTTCGGGTTTGAGCACTTCGACGGCATCGGGGTGTTCCGGGAAAAGGACGGCAAGGACCCGGTGGAGAGCGGCGGGGAGCTGTCGGCCCAGCAGACCTTCAAGGATCACCGCGATCTCAACGCGTTGCTGATCGAGGCACGCCGGGCGGATTTCCTGCGGT
>JBIIUN010000206.1:0-8450 GCA_044339945.1 Kapaibacterium sp. (SeqCode) | reverse complement strand
ACATCGTTTCAGCATGATTGCCCCGTCGGACGGCCCGGGAGATGGCCGACACCCACGCGGCGAAGTCCGGGAGGTTTCGGACTGCGGCAGTCCGCTGCCGCTTGGACGGGCATGGGCGGGCTGAGAAACTGAACCCCGGCCGGCCGGCGAAAGCGCCAGGGGACTGGCGCAGTCCAAGACGCTGCCGCGCTGGCTCCTCCCGCGCGGCAGCCCAACCATGATGAAAGATGCGCCCGTTGGCGTTTCCGGGCGGACGAGCATCTCGCGCTTACGGCGCGCTCCCTGGCTTCCGGCAAACGATTCCGGGCGTATCTGGGCACTGCCCCGGGTGGCTCCCTCGCCCTGCGAGGCACGAGCGGGGAGCAACGCCACCTCTCCCCGGCCCTCTCCCCCATCCGATGGCGGAGAGGGAGTCCAGCGGGCGGATTTCGGGGGCTGTTTCCAGCTACGCGCAAGGATTCCCCGTAAGCCTTTCCGCGCTTTCTCGTAGCAGGGGGTGTGACGCACTCTCCGCGCAGCGCATGACCCCTCTCCTCCAGTGCGAGGTGTGCGGCACCGGCCTTTCGCCGGGGCCGTTGGGCAACGTGTGCCCGGTGTGCCTGTTGCGGGATGGCCAGTCGGAAATTTCCGGCCTCGACGGCCTGCCGCTGGAACCAGGCCCGGCGGGCGAACGGGCCGGGTTGCCCCGGGAATTCGGCGCCTACGATTTGCTGGCCGAGATCGCCCACGGCGGCATGGGCATCGTGTATCGGGGGCGACACCGGTCCCTCGGGCGCGAAGTGGCGCTCAAGCTCCTGCTCGCGGGCGCCTTCGCGAGCCCGGATTTCGTCCAACGGTTCCGCCGGGAAGCCGCGGCGGCGGCCAGCCTGCGGCATCCGCACATCGTCGGGGTCTACGAAGTCGGCGAGGTGGAGGGACAGCCCTTCCTCGCGATGGAATACGTCGCCGGCCAGACCCTTGCGGACCTCGTCCGGGAACATCCGCTTCCGCCCCGGGACGCGGCGCGTTACCTGAAGACCGTGGCCGAGGCCGTGGAACATGCCCACGCGAACGGGCTGCTCCACCGCGACCTCAAGCCGTCGAACGTGCTCGTGGACCTCGACGACCAACCGCGGGTGACCGACTTCGGGCTCGCGAAGCGGCTGGACGGATCGACCGACCTGACGGTGACCGGCCAGATGCTGGGTTCGCCGAACTACCTGTCGCCCGAGGCCGCCTTGGGCACCGAGCAGGCGCTTTCGCCGGCGTCCGATGTCTATTCGCTCGGCGCGACGCTTTACCATCTGCTCACCGGCCGGCCGCCGCTGCTGGCGGGTTCCCTGGCGGAGACGCTGGTGCAGGTGCGCGAGCAGACCGCGGTGGCGCCGCGCCTGCTGAACCCGGCGATCCCCCGGGACCTGGAGACGATTTGCACCCGGTGCCTGGAGAAGGATCCGGCGCGGCGTTACGCCACGGCACGGGAGCTGGCGGAGGAGCTGGGCCGGTGGCTGCGCGGCGAACCGATCCGCGCGCGCCCGGCCACCCCGGCGGAACGGGCCTGGAAATGGACGCGGCGGCATCCCGCCCGGGCCGCGTTGGCCGCCACGGTGGTGCTGGCGGGGGCGGCGCTGACCGCCACGTCGCTGTGGTTCAACCTGCACCTGACGGCCGCCCGGAACGAAACGGAACGGAACCGTCGGCTTTCGGAAACCAACCGGGTTGCCGCCGAGGCCAACGCCGAGGCCAGCCGTGAGCGGCTGATCCGCATGCAGGTGGTCACGGGCAACCGGCTGATGGCGGAGGGTGATCCCCTGGCCGCCGCGCTCTGGTTTGCGGAGGCATTGCGCGTCGGCCCCGGCGCGACCAACAACCCGCGGGCGGCCCTGCCGCACCGCCGTCGGTTGGCGGCGGCGTGGGCCACGGCGCCGCGTCTGGTCCATCTCGACCGGGTGGAGGATTGGCGGACGGTCGATTTGGCCAGCCGGCCCGCAATCCCCACCAACGGTCCCTTCCGGCTGGAACACGGCCCGGAGGGATTCTTGAAGGCATTCCGGCGGGACGGGACGCCGGTGAAGTTTTCCGACCCTGAGCGTGCCGGGGAAACCTCGGAATTCCTCCCGGGCAGCCGCGACGCCCGCGAAGTCACCTTGAATGCGACCGGCCAACTGGCGCTCGTCTGCGCCCGGGATCTTTCGCAGCGGATCTGGGACCTGGCCACCGGCTTGCCACTCACCCCGCCGCTGCCCGGCGACACTATCGGCGAGCCCCCGCAGTGGAGTCCCGATGGGCAAAGCTGGGTCAGCATTCGCCAGGAGGCTCAAGGTTGGGTTATCGAACTGCGCCGGGTCGCCACGCCGGGGGCCGCGCCGATCCGGGCGTCGGTGAACTCCCACCTGTTCAGTTTCCAGTTCGATCCCGGTGGTCGTTGGCTGGCGACCGCCCATTGGGACGGTGCCGTGCGTCTCTGGTCCGCCGACACCCTGCAACCGGTTGGCGAACCGCTGCGGCACGCCAATGGGATCGAGATTCTGGCCTTCAGTCCCGACGGGGCGCGGTTGGCCACCGGTGGCTGGGGGGAAGAAGCGCGGGTGTGGTCCGTGCCGGCCGGGCGGCTGCTCACGCCGCCGCTGCGAATGGACAGCAAGGCCGCCCACCTAGCCTTCAGCGCCGACGGGCGGTATCTGCTCACGTTTGCCGACAGCAAGGTGGCCCAAACGTGGGACCTGTTCCTGCCGGAACCGGAGACCTTGGAAGGGCTGAATTCCGGAACCCACTTCCTCGCGGTCAACCGGCTGGGGGCCATCGCGGCTTGGGCCCCAGATCGCCGGGTTCATTTCTGGAAGCCGGAGATGGCCGGCAACGAGGCGAAGTTTCGCCATCGGCAGACCGAAGCGGCGCCTGATGGCGTGCTCACCCACCTGGAACTTTCGCCCGATTCGCGGCTCGCCGTCGCCACGTTCGTCGAGGGAAGTGCCCTAGTTTGGCAGGTGGATTCGGGCGAATTGCGCCACCGCCTTACCCTCGGAAACAGTCAACCCGACCACGCCACCTTCAGCCCCGACGGGCGCTGGCTGGCCGTGGCGTCGGCCGACGGATTGATCCGGCGCTTCGAGGCCGACACGGGGCGGGAGCTCTCGCCGCCCTTGAACCATGGCGGGGTGCTGCGCCGGTTGGCCTTCAGTCCCGATTCGCGTCGGCTGGCCTCGGGCGGCTCCGAGCCCCCGGTCAAGCTATGGGACTGGGAGCGCGCGAGCCTCGCCGGAAGCTTGCCGCATGACCGCGAAGTGGTCCGGGTCGCGTTCAATCCGGCCGGGACCCGCCTGCTCACCGCCATGTCGGACGAAACCACGGACGGCCTCAGTGCGCAGGTGTGGGACTTGGGCACATTCCAGCCGGTGGGGCAGCGGATGGAGCATGCCCACGGGGTCGCCCACGCCGACTTCTTTCCCGATGGCAGCCGGGTGCTGACGACCAGCGAGGAGAGCGAGGCCCGGATCTGGAACGCCACCGACGGCAGCCCGCGAACCCCGTGGATCCGCTGTGGCCGCCGCATCCTGCGCACGGAGGTCAGCCCGGACGGCCTGACGGTCGCGACGGTGGACGAAGGCGGCACCCTGCGACTGTGGGACACCGACACCGGGGAACTGCTAAGCGCCTCGGCGCCGGGCGATTGGGCGTATCACGCCGCGTTTATCGGGTCGGACCGCGTGGTCTGGGCCGGGCGTGGCGGGCCATTGCGGCTCCTCCAGCTTCCCGTGGCCGCCGGCCCGGTGGACGACCTGAGCGACTTGGCCCGGCTTTCCGCCGGGCAGGAATTGGATGCGACCGGCGGCCGCGCGCCGCTGCCGGCCGCGGCCCAACTGGAATTGTTCGCGCGGCTCCGCGCCACGACTCCGGATCGGTTTGCAGTCCGGCTGTCTGCCCCCGAGTGGCACCGCCAGGAAATGGCACGGGCCGCGACGGAAACGAATGCCTTCGCCGAGGAATTTCACCGGCGCGCCTTGGCCCGTCCCGGTCGGTAGCGACCGCCGTGCCTTGAACGTTCGCGGGGCGGAAAAGCCAAACGGCGGCCCCGTTGCCGGAGCCGCCGTTCGCAGAACAATTCCCGGGGCCGAATTACAGGCCCTTCGAGATGACGAGCTTCACGAGGTCACCGACGCGGTTGCTGTAACCCCATTCGTTGTCATACCAGCTCACGAGCTTGAAGAAGCGGCTGTTCAGCTCGATGCCGGAGCCGGCGTCGAAGACGGAGCTGGCCTTGTCGTGGATGAAGTCGCTGCTGACGACCTCGTCGCTGGTCCAGTTGAGGATGCCCGCGAGGTAGGTCTCGCTGGCCTTCTTCATGGCGGCGGAAATCTCGGCGTAGCTGGTTTCCTTCACGGTCTTCACGGTCAGGTCGACCACGGACACGGTCTGAACCGGCACGCGGAAGGCCATGCCGGTGAGCTTGCCCTTGACCTCGGGGCAAACCAGCGCGACGGCGCGGGCGGCACCGGTAGTGCTGGGGATGACGTTCTGCGCGGCGGTGCGGCCACCCTTCCAGTCCTTCTTGGAGGGGCCGTCCACCGTCTTCTGGGTCGCGGTGTAGGCGTGCACCGTGGTCATCAGGCCTTCCTCAATGCCGAAGCCTTCCTTGAGGAGGACGTGCACGAGGGGCGCGAGGCAGTTCGTGGTGCAGCTCGCGTTGGAGATGATGTTGTGCTTCGCGGCGTCGTATTTGTCGTGGTTCACGCCCATGACGACCGTGATGTCCTCACCCTTCGCTGGGGCGGAGATGATGACCTTCTTGGCGCCGGCGGTGAGGTGGCCCTTGGCCTTCTCGGCTTCGGTGAAGAGGCCGGTGGACTCGATCACGATGTCCACGCCGAACTTGGCCCAGGGCAGCTCTGCGGGGGACTTGGCGGAAACGACGTGGATCTCGGCGCCGTTGACGACGAGGACGTCATCCTCGGCCTTGTCGGCGGCGGACTTCTTGGAGCTGACGGTGCCGTTGAAGCGACCCTGCGCGGTGTCGTATTTCAGCAGGTAGGCCAGGTTGTCGGCCGGCACGATGTCGCCGACGGCGACGACTTCGATGTCCTTGCCGACGAGGCCCTGCTCGACGAGGGCGCGGAAAACCAGACGGCCGATGCGGCCGAAACCATTGATCGCTACTTTGACTGCCATAGGATTCGTATTCGTTGTGTTGTGTCTCCGGAAAAAAGACGCGGCAGGCTAACGGCGAAGGGGGGCGGGTCAACGGGTTTTTGCTCGCGGCAACGGATGCTCCCGGCGGATTTCCCGCTTCGCCGGCGGGGCCGGGTCGTGCCAGCCTGTCCCGGTCATCACCATGAGCAATCGGGTCAAGCACATCGCGTTCTTCAAGTTCAAGGCCGACCGCACGCCGGAGCAAATCGCCGAAGTTTGGCGCATCGTCGAGGATCTGCCCAAGCGCATTCCCGGCATCCTTGACCTCACCTGGGGCGTCAACAACAGCACCGAAGGCCTGTCGCAGGGGTTCACCCACAGCTTCGTCATGCTGTTCGAGAGTGTGGCCGCGCGTGACGCCTACCTGCCGCATCCGATCCATCAGGAAGCCGTGGGTTTGGTCGTGCCGCACCTCGAAGCGGTCATTGTCTGCGATCACGAGGTGACCGGCGCATGAAAACCTCCGTCGCGGTCGTTGCCGTCGTGCTGGCGGCGCGGTTCGCCCTCGCGCAGGAGCTGAAGCAGGGCAACAACGCCGCCGCCCAGCCCCGCACGCCGGCCGAGCAGCAGGCGTCGTTCACCGTGCCGCCCGGCTTCACGGTGGAACTCGTCGCCAGCGAAGAGACGGGCCTGCCCAAGCCGATCAACATTGCCTTCGACGATGCCGGGCGGATGTGGTCCATGACCGCCACCGAATATCCGCGCGACCAGGACCCAGCCGTCTGGCAGACCGCCGGCAAAGACCGCGTGGTGGTCTTCGACCAACCGCTCGGGCCCGGCCCGCACGTGGCCCGCACCTTTGCCGACGGCATGGTCATGCCCATGAGTGTGCTGCCGTATCGCAACGGCGCCATCGTCGCCCAGGGATCGGAGATGCTTTTCCTCGAAGACACCGACGGCGACGGCCAAGCCAACCGCCGTTCGGTGCTCCTTCACGGCTTCGGCGTGCAGGACACCCACACGCTGCCGCACCAACTCGAGTTCCTGCCGGGCAACTGGATCGTCTTCTCCCAGGGCGTGCTCAACAACGGCACCGCCGTCACCGCCACCGGCAAGTCGGTGAACTTCGACAAGACCGTCGTCGCGCGCTTCCGGGCCGACGGCTCGGACCTCGAAGTCATCGGCGCCGGCCTGAACAACATCTGGTGCTGGGCGCAGGACCGCACCGGGCACGTCTTCCTCCACGAGGCCAACGACCTCGGCTACAGCCTGGTCCATTTCGAGCCGGGCACGACTTACCCGAGCTTCATCAAGCGCCTCGTTCATCCCGATTCGCCCTACCATCCGCCCACCGCGCCGAACCTCAGCCTCGGCGGCACCGGCTTCTCCGGTCTGGCGATCTCCGACGACCGCGAAGGCTCCTTCCCGAACCCGTGGCACAACGTGATCTTCGTCGCGAACCCCATCACGCGGAAGATCAACACCGTGTCCGCCTCCCGCGGCACGAACGGCGTGTATCGCTTCGAGCAGTTGCCCGACCTCGTCTCCACCGACGACGACTTCTTCCGCCCGGTCGCCATCCGCTTCGGCCCCGACGGCTGTCTCTACATCGTGGACTGGTATAACCGCATCATCTCCCACAACGAGATCGACCGGAACCATCCCGCCCGCGACAAGACCCGCGGCCGTGTCTGGCGCGTGCGCCACGAAAGCCAGACCCGCCGCACCGCGCCCAACGTCGCCGCCGCCCCGAACCGCGCCCTGCTGAAGCATCTGCAATCGCCCTCCACCTGGGAGATGCGCGCCGCCTGGCACCAGATCGTCCAGCGCAACGCCCGCGAACTCATCCCCGCGCTCGCCGCCCTCGCCCGCGATGCGCGGCAGGCCGATGATCTCCGCATCCATGCGCTGTGGTGCCTCGAAGGTCTCGGGCACTACCAGGGCGCGCTCTACCGCGACCTGCTCGCCAGCCGCAGCGAAGACCTCCGCCACGAAGCCGTCCGCGCGCTGTCCACGGTGCGCCCGCCGCTCAAGGACGCCTTCGCGCTGCTTCAGGAACTCAACGACGAGCCGACCTTCCGCGTGCGCTGGGAAGTCCTCCGCTTCTTCCGCGACCACCCGGAACCGCTCGCCGCCGAGCACCTCGCCTGGCTCCGCCGCTGGCGCACCACACCCAACTTGAAGGACACCGTGAAAGGCTGGGAACGCGACTACCTCGCCCCCGGCGGCACCTACGAAAGCGCCTTCCAGAATCTCCTGCTGCAAATGGTCGAGGAAAAGGGCCGCGGCAAAATCGCCGTGCCGTCTTCCAGCCGCTGGACGCAGGTCGTCGCCCGCCATCCCGGCAAGGACCCCGCCGAGAAACGCCAGGTCAACGCCCGCATTGCCCGGCTCACACAGCGCGTGGACGCGGCGCCCAAGGCCGACCTCGCGCGTGGCCAGACGCTGTTCCAGGCCACCTGCGCGGCCTGCCATTCCACCCGCAACGACGGCACCGGCTTCGGCCCGCCGCTCGCCGGCTCGAAGAACCGCACCACGGAAGCCGTGCTCACGTCCGTGCTCGATCCCAGCCAGGCGATCGAAGGCGTCTTCCGCACCTATCACGTCGAGACCACCGACGGCGAAACCTACGAAGGCTTCTTCGGCGACGAAACGGCGGACGCCCTGACCGTGCGTTTCGCCGGCGGCACCCGGCAGGTCATTCCCATCAAGAGCATCAAGGTCGCCGGCTACGTGGACGGCCAGTCCGTCATGCCCGAAGGCCTGCTCGACGCCCTGACCGACGACCAGGTCGTGGACCTCGTCCGCTACGTGCAGTCGCTGAAGTGACGGCGAAAACCCGGTGTCGCCCAGGCGGCATTTCGGCAGGTGGCGGAAAACCGACCGGCGGTGAGTGTTTGGACCCGGTTCCCCCTCACCCCAACCCTCTCCCTCGGGGAGAGGGAGTCGTTGGTTTCACCCGGCAACTCCACCAACGGGTTGCGGCGGTTCCGTTCAGTCCGCAGCCGCGCAATCTTCGGCAGTCGGGTGACGGCAAATTCGGCGGCCCAGCGCGCGTTCCCCTCTCCCTGCGGGAGAGGGACAGGGTGAGGGGGAAGCGCGCACAGCAGGAAACCGCCGTCCCATCCGCCGACCAATCGTAGAACTCAGCGCAACCCGCTGACCGCAACGGGTGTTGAGACCGCTATGTCACCCGCTTGATCCCCGCCGCGCCCAAGTCATGGACCTTGTCCGTTACGTGCAGTCGTTGAAGTGACGGCGTGGCGGCCTGAGCGGGGCGGGTTGTCGGCCCAAATCCGGTGGGGCGGGACTCCGTCGAGCCCGATCTGCCGGCGTAGCCCGCG
>JBIIUN010000205.1:0-8474 GCA_044339945.1 Kapaibacterium sp. (SeqCode) | reverse complement strand
GGCGAATACACCAGCAACGCCGCGGCCGGGCTGGGCGCGACAAACCGCAGGAACACGCCGCCGTTGTTGTTCGTGGTGGTGTTGCCCGCGCGGTCCGTGGCCACGACGTAGTAGAAGTAGGTCTCGCCCGGCGTGAGCAGCGGCAGCGTGACCCGGGCCTGGGTGCGGAAGGCGGGATCGTTCACGACGTTGGTGACCGCGTTGGTGGTGCCGAAGTAGACGAGCGCGCTTGCCGGCTCGCTGTTGAGCCAGGTCACGCGGACGCGCCCAAACTCCTTCACGGCGGTCACCTCGGAAACCAGCGGCGGCTGGGCGTCAATCCGCGCCGTGGCGGTGCGGTCGCCCGGCGGGCTGGCGTCGCGGTAGGTCACGCGCAGTTCGTCGCCGTCGCGAACCGACACCCGGGCATCGCCGGCCGCGGGCGCATTCGTGGCCAAGGCAATGGTGCCGACGAAGTTACCCCCCAGCCCCACGCGGCTGAGCACCGCGGTTTCACCGGCGGTTTCCGTCGTGCTGGACACGGTCACACCCACGGTCGGCAGCACGGCCAGTTGCTGGTCCACCAACCGGATCGTCGCCGTGGCGGGCGCGCGATACGCGGCACGATCCCACGACACCACACCTTCGCCTGGCGCCGGTAGCTCTCCGGAAATCACGAGGGCGAAATCCTGTTCCGGCGCGCCGGCATTCCGGCGACGGACGTCCTGCACCACGTTCACGCCGCGCACCCGCACGGTCCATTCGCCGGCCGCGGGTTCGCTCAGGTGGACGCCCTCGACGTTGTTGATCCGGTCACCCTGGAAGGTGTTGGCCACCCCTTCGCCGTCCGCGAAGGCATTGCCGCGGTAAAGGTCGCCGTTGGGCGCAACGACCTCGAGGTCGAGGTCGTTGACCAGCGCGGGAATCGCCGCCGGCAGGCCCGGCATGTCGGTGTAGACGAGCGTGACCTTCAGCTGGTCGCCGGCGCCGACCACAACCTTGCGCTCGAACACGCCACCGGTCGCGAGCCCGTCGCCCTGCTCGGTGATTTCGTGACGGCGGTCGGAGTCGATGAGGTTCACCAGGTTGATTCGGCCCCAGCCCTCGTCGTTGTTCGGGACCGGGGCGGTGTCGCCCACGAGCACACCGCTCCCGTCGTCCGCCGGTTCGCCGGAGGAATCTTCCTCGCCGGGAATGACCGCCGTGCCCATGTCGTCGGCGGAGTTGATGAGCAGCGCCTTCACCAGCGCGGGCGAGGGCGTGCCGCCGTGATTCTCGCGATACCACTGCACCACCACCGCGCAGGCGCCGCTCACGTGGGGACCGGCCTGCGAGGTGCCGCCCTGGTAGAGGTAAAGGCTGCTGATCGGTCCCCAGGCATTGTCGTCGTTGGCGAAGATCGAGCGCAGCGAGGCGATCCAGGTGCCAGGCGCGACGAGGTCGGGCTTGATCCGGCCGTCCGCCGCCGGGCCACGGCTGGAGAAGTCCGCCATCACTTCCTGGCCTTCGCCGTAGAGTGGGAACTCGAAGCGGTTGTTCTGCGTGGCGCCGGTCGCGATGACGTTCTTCGCGACCGCGGGCGAACCGATGGTCTGGCCGGCGGGACCGGAGTTGCCGGCGCTGAATTCGAGCACGTAAGGCTGCTCGCCGGGGACGTCGGGATCGGCGTCACGGACGAGCGCGTCAAATTCCGCGGCGCTCAGGTCGTATTGCCCGGAGGTGTCTTCGCCCCATGAATTGGACCCGATGTAGGCGCCGCTGCGGACGGCGTCCTGCGCCAGCCGCGCGAAGCTGGGGGGCGGACGGTATTCGCCGGAGCCGTCGAAGATCCGCTGGCCGACCAGTCCGGCGCCGGGCGCCACGCCCAGCCCGTAGAGGAAGCCGTTGTCGTCCTTCTCACCCGAGGCGCCGCTGCCGAGCACGATGCCCGCACAATGGGTCCCGTGGCTGTGTTCGTCGCTCGCGTCGGCCAGGTTGTCGTAGGCGAACAGCGCCTCCACGCGGCCCGCGAGGTCGGGATGCAGGTCGTCGGGGTCGCCGGAATCGATGCCCGAGTCCGCCACGGCCACGATCACGCCAGAGCCGTCGTAGCCGAGTTCGTGGACATAGGCCGGACCGCCAATCGCCGAACCTTCGCCCGCGACGATCGTGGTGGCCACCTCGTCCACGAGTTTCATGCGTGGCGCCGGCTCGATCCATAGCACCGTGTCGGACTGGGCGAGCACACGCAGTTCGGCCGCATTGAGCCGACCGGAAAAGAAGGTGCCCGCGCTCAGCGTAGGGCGCGGCGTGCTGTCGTGCAGATGCCGGGCGATGACGCGCAGTTCCAGCGGCGAAGCGCCGGGACGGGCCAGCAGCTTGACCTGGAAGGCGCCGGCCAAACGTCCCGTCAGCTGGGCACGCAAACGGGGATCCAGCTTGTGCTGAGGCCGGAACTCACCCACCCAACGCACCGCCGGCTGGGCGCGCAGTTCCCCCAGGCGAACCCCGCCGAGGCGGGCCACGAAGGCGTCGTCCGGCACGAAGTGCAGCAACTCCACCCCGAGCCCGGCGAGTTGGGAGCGGGTCGCCGGGTCCACCGGACCGGAAAACTGAACCAGGTAAAGGCCGCTGACCGCGAGTTCGACGGCCTGCCGGGACGCGGCGCGCTGACTGGGTGAGGCCGGCTCCGGAGTCGTGATCGTTCCGGTGCGCAGGCGGATGAAGTGGGTCCCCTGCCCCAGCGCAACCCCGGCAAGGAGAAGGAACGTGAAAGCAGCTCGGAGCAGGGGGCGAATCACATCCGGAAGCTAGCCAGCGCCGTGCCAGCGGCAAGCTGCACGAAACCGCGACTCTCCGGGTCGCGGGCGGCTCGGAGAGCCGCGCTCCCGGTTGCGCTCAGCGTCGCTGCAAGCGGAAGTTCGCCGCGTCGTCGCGGGGATTGCCGAGGCGCGCGCGGCGGAAGCGGGCCAGCTCCGTCGCGGAGCGGTCGGCAGCTTGGGCGAGCTTCGCGCTGAGTTGGTCGCGCTCCTTCTCCAGTTGTTTCAGCCGGGTCTCCAGCGTCGTGATGGTCTGGTTGGCGCGGGCGACCTGGTTGGCGTTGGGCGTCTGATTCGCGTCGCGCAGGCGGGCGAGCAGGTGTTCCTTCTCGCGTTCCAGCCGGTCGCGCGCGGCGTTGGCCTCGCCCAGCAGCGTGGAGAGTTCCATCTCGCGGGCGCGGCTGTCCTTGAGCGCGTCGCGCAGGCGGCCCGCCTCGGTTTCCAGCAGCTTGAGCTGGCCGGCCACCGCGGGATCGGCCGGGGCGTCGGGCTTCGGATTGTCGGCGGCGGACTTCTTCAAGGCTTCCAACCGCTGTTCGGCGGCCTTGAGCTGGGCCTCGACTTCCTGGCGTTCGTTGCGCTCGGCGGCGAGCTGCGTCTCGATGCCCTTGAGCGCCGTGTTCTGTTCCGTGAGCGACTGCACGCGGCGGGTCAGCTCGACGTTGCTCGACTCAGCCTGGGTGCGGACGCCCTTTTCCTTCGCGAGCTGCGCGGCCAGTTCGTCGGCCACGAGCGAATTGCGGCTGGCCTCGGCCTTGGCGAGCGCGAGGTCGGTTTCCAACTGCTTCTGGCGCAGGAAGCCGTCCTCGGACTGGCGGGCGCGGAGATCCTCGACCTGTTTTTCGAGCTTCGTCCGGTCGGCGATCAGCACCTCGTTCTGCTCCTTCATCTGCGACAGATCGGCCTGAAGCCCGGCCAGTTTGCCGGAAAGTTCGGCCACCTGTTTGCCGCGTTCGCTGTCGGACTTCAGTTCGGTGACCTGCGTCTTGAGGGTCGAATTCTCGACGTCGAGCTTCTTGAGCTGCCCCTCGACGGATTCTCGCTGCTTCTCCAGCTCGGCGGCGCGGGTGCGCTGGGCGAGCAGCTCGCGGTTGGCGTCGTTGAGCGCCTTCTGCGCTTCCTCGGCGACGACCTTGTCCACGAGGTTGCGGCGCTCGGCTTCCTGCCGCGCGAGGTGGGCGAGCAGCACCTTGTTGGTGGATTGGAGCTGCGAAATCTTCTCCACGGCCGACTGGAGTTCCTTGGGGTCCACCGGCGCGGGCTGCGCGGTGAGGGCCTCGCGCAGCTTGGCCTCGAGCACCTGCTTCTCGGCGGCGAGCTTGGCGATCTGCGCGTTCATGGTGTTGAACTGCTCGATCACCTCACCGGCGGGCGCGAGTTCTTCGTTCTTCGGCGCGGGTTTCGCGGGATCGGCAGGTTTGGGCGCGTCGGCCGGCGTCTCCGGGATGGCGGCGAGCTTCTCGGCGACGTAACGGAGACGGTAGGCGATCACGCGCTCGTTCCAGGCCGGATAACTCTTCTGCAACTGCCGCAGGAGTTGCTGCGCCTTCAGGTAACCCTCGCGGGCGTCCACCACCCGGCCGGCGGAGTTCTGGGAATCCGTGACCTGGATCAGGTTGTAGATCGTGATGAAGTCGTCGTCCGGCCCGGCGCAGACCCGGACCGCCCAGACCAGCGCCAGCACGACGGCGAAACAGCGGAGCATGGCCCCGGTATAGCCGGCGCCGCGCAGGGAAGCCAGAGGCGAAGCATGGGCCCCGGCTGAGGCCAGTGGCCGGCGCTTCAGATGAAGTAGTCCGCCGAGGTGGCCGGTTCGGCCTGGAGCTGGTTGGAGCGTTGAACGAGGTCGGCGACGGTGAGCTTCTGCATCTGGTTGGCGACGTTGTCGCGCACTTCCTTCATGACCGACCGCAGCGCGCAGCGGGCCTCATCCGGGCAGTTGCACTTCTCGTAGAAGTTCTCGCTGACGCAGCCAATCGGGGCCAGTGCCCCCTCGATATGGCGAACGACGGCCGCCAAGGAGATCCGCTCGGGCGACTTGGCGAGCCGGTAGCCGCCGGCGACGCCTCGGCGGCTTTCCACAAAGCCGCCCGTCCGCAAATCGTTGAGGATCTGTTCTAGGAACCGTTTCGGGATGGCTTCCTCGTCGGCGATCTCCTGGATGCGGACCACATGGGGGCCATACCGGCGGCCCAGATTGGTCAACGCCCGCAGCGCGTATTCTCCACGAACCGTCAGTTTCACGCGCGAAAATGAACTATACCCGACTACATCAATCAAGTTTTAAGCACAGTTTTCAGGGCTGTTTCAGCGCACTTTTTCCTAAACACACTAAACTCACTTGACTTGGTGGTGTTTTCGGAGATTGTGGCCCCCGTCATGGCTGCTGAGTCGTCATCAGGAAATGCGGAGCGCCCGGAAGCGCCCAAACCAACCGGCCAAATCGATTGGATCGAATCCATCCGGCAGCAGGTCGCGTCGCTGCGGTTCGGAGTGATCCAGATCGTGGTTCATGAAGGCCGGGTGGTGCAGATTGACCGCACCGAAAAAATCCGCGTTGAGTCCAAATCCTAACCCTCCCCTTTCACCCCATGTCATTCCTCGCCTCCCTGACCCGCTTTGGATCGGTCGTGCTCGCGGCCCTCGCCCTCAGTGCATCCGCCAAGGACCTCAAGCTCCTCAACGTTTCCTACGACCCGACCCGTGAGCTTTACACCGCTTACAACGCCGCCTTTGCCAAACACTGGAAAGAGAAGACCGGCGACACCGTCGTCATCGAACAGTCGCACGGCGGTTCGGGCAAACAGGCGCGCAGCGTCATCGACGGCCTCCAGGCGGATGTCGTCAGCCTGGCGTTGGCCTACGACATTGACGCCCTTTCCGAGAAGGGCCGCCTCCTGACCAAGGAATGGCAGAAGCTCCTCCCGGACAACGCCTCGCCCTACACCTCGACCATCGTGTTCCTGGTCCGCAAGGGGAACCCCAAGGGCATCAAGGACTGGGATGACTTGGTCCGCCCGCAGGTGTCCGTCATTACGCCCAACCCGAAGACGTCCGGCGGCGCCCGCTGGAATTACCTCGCCGCCTGGGGCTATGCGCTGAAGAAGAACGGCGGCGACGAGGCGAAGGCGAAGGACTTCGTGAAGGCGCTCTTCAAGAATGTGCCGGTGCTGGACACCGGTGCCCGCGGCGCCACCACCACCTTCGTGCAGCGGGGGATCGGCGATGTGCTGATCGCCTGGGAAAACGAGGCGTTGCTCGCCCTGAAGGAGATTGGGAAGGGCGAATTCGAACTGGTCGCCCCCTCCGTCAGCATCCTCGCCGAGCCGCCGGTGGCAGTGGTAGACCGAGTCGCCAAGCGGAAGGGCACGCAGGAAGTTTCCAAGGCCTACCTCGAGTATCTCTACTCGGAAGTCGGCCAGGAAATCGCCGCCAAGAGCTACTACCGCCCCCGGCTCCAAGCCGTGGCCCAACGTCACGCCGGTGACTTTCCCAAGCTTGAACTCTTCACCGTCGATGCGGTTTTCGGCGGCTGGCAGAAGGCTCAGCGGGAGCATTTCGGTGAAGACGGCCACTTCGACCAAATCATCGCCCGGTAACGCCGGACGCCTTCCCACCCGAATCGGCGCACGCCATGAATCTCTCCTCCCACCTCCGCCGGCTGGCCTTCGCCCTTTGGGCATTGGCGGCCGTGGGTGTGCGCGGGGAAACCCGCCTGCTGAACGCCTCGTTCGACATCTCGCGGGAACTGTTCCAGGCCTACAACCCGGTGTTTGCCGCCCATTGGCAGGCGCAGACGGGCGAGACGGTGACTTTCAGTCAGTCACACGCCGGTTCTTCCAAGCAGGCGCGCGCCGTCATCGACGGGCTGGCGGCGGATGTCATCACCTTCAATCAGGTGACCGACGTGGATCAGGTCGCCGCCCGTGGGTTGGTGGCCAAGGACTGGCGCACGCGCTTCCCGCACCATAGCTCCCCGTTCACCTCCACGATCGTGTTCCTCGTGCGGAAAGGGAATCCCAAGGCCATCCGGGACTGGGACGACCTCGCCCGGCCGGGCGTGTCCGTGATCGTGCCCAACCCCAAGACCTCCGGGAATGGCCGTTACAGCTACCTCGCCGCGTATGCCCACGCCCTGAAGCAGAACGGCGGCAAGGCCGAAGCCGCCCGCGAGTTTGTCGGCCGCCTGTTCCGGAACGTGCCGGTGCTGGATACGGGCGGACGCGGCGCCACGACGACCTTTGTCCAGCGGGAGATTGGCGATGTGTTGCTCACCTTCGAGGCGGAGGTCTTCCTCACCCTTCAGGAGTTGGGCCGCACGGTTGCCGGGCAACCCTTCGAAGTCGTGGCCCCGCCCTACAGCGTGGAAGCCGAGCTGCCCGTCGCGCTCGTCGAGAAGGTCGTCCAGCGCCGCGGCACGACCAAGCAAGCCCAGGCGTATCTCGAATACCTCTACTCCGACGCCGGCCAGGAAGTGGCGGCCAAGAACTACTTCCGGCCGCGTTCCGCCGCCGTTGCCCGCAAGTTTTCCGGCCAATTCGCCCAACTCACCCTGTTCCGGGTGGATGACGTGTTCGGCAGCTGGGCCGAGGCCCAGAAGACCCATTTCGCCGAAGACGGAGTGTTTGACCAAATCTACCGAAAGACCCGCTGACCATGTCCACCACCCTCGCCCCGCAAGCGCCCGTGAACGCCCGCTCCACCGTCCGTCCCGCCGCCGCCAAACGCTCCGTTGCCCGGCTGCTGGAACCGCTCGACCGCATCGCCGAATCCTCCCGGCACCTGATCAGCAAGTCGCTGGGCCAGTTCGAGACCGTGGGCGGCCACTCCAGCCTGCCGCGTTACCTCTACGTCGGCCCGCGCGGCGGCGGCGACATCATCCGGATCGGCATCTTCGCGACGCTCCACGGCGATGAACCGGAAGGCGCCTTGGCCCTCGGCCGATTCCTCGCCGCCCTCGAGGCCAAGCCGGAACTCGCCCAGGGCTACGCGCTGTTCATCTACCCGGTCTGCAATCCCACCGGCTTCGAGGACAACACCCGCAACGCCCGCAGCGGCAAGGATCTCAACCGCGAGTTCTGGCAGCAGTCCGATCAACCGGAGGTCCGCTTCCTGGAATCCGAAATCTGGATGCAGGCCTTCCACGGGATCGTGACGTTGCACAGCGACGACACCAGCGACGGCCTCTATGGATTCGTGAAAGGCGCCGTGCTGTCCGAATACCTGCTGGAACCCGCCCTGCTGGAAGCCAGCCGCTTCCTGCCCCGCAACCACCGGCCGGTGATCGACGGTTTCAACGCCCGCAGCGGCATCATCCACGACGGTTATCAGGGGATGCTCCAGTCCATTCCCGACCTGCCGCAGCCACCGTTCGAAATCACCCTGGAGACGCCGCAGAAGGCACCGCTGCACCGCCAAGTAGACGGCTTGGTCGCCGCCCTTCAGACCATCCTCTCCGAGTTCCGCTACCTCCAGGCCGTCGCGCAGAACATCTGAGCCACCGCGGCGGTCCGACGCCGCTCCACTCCTATCCGCCAAATCCGGCGGGTGGAACCCGAGGTTCCATCCGCAACGCAACCCTCATGTCTGTCTTGAACCGACGCCGCCAAATCATGATTCCGCTTTCCGCCGCCGTTCGCCATGCCCCTCCGGCCGCCGCCCTCGGCGTGCTGCTGGTCGCGGCCGGCTGTGATCCTG
>JBIIUN010000204.1:0-8487 GCA_044339945.1 Kapaibacterium sp. (SeqCode) | reverse complement strand
CTGGTTGCTGAGCACTTCCACCCTCGCCGCCTCGTCGACCGACTCGGCCCTCGACGCCTACCGGCGCGGCAACTACCGCAGCGCCGAGGCGCAGTATTCACAGCTTGCGAAGCAAAAAGCCGACGACGCGCGGCTCCGCTTCAACGCCGGCGCCGCGGCCTACAAGAACAACGACCTGACCAACGCGGCGACCTGGTTTGAGTCCGCTTCCGGCGCCCCTGACCTCGAACTGCAGCAGCAGGCTTACTACAACCTCGGCAACACCCGCTTCCGTCTCGGTGAATCCGCGCAGGACCCGCAGGCGCGGATGAAGGAATGGGAACAGTCGCTCCAGCACTACGGCTCCGCGTTGAAGCTCAACCAGGCCGACACCAACGCCGCCTCCAACCTCGCGTTCGTCCAGCAGGCGCTGGAACAGCTGAAGCAGCAAATGCCCCAGCAGCCGCAGTCGGGCCAGGACGACAAGCAGAAGAAGGACAAGCAGGACGACCAAAAAGATCCGTCGGACCAGCCGCAATCGAAGGACCAACAACAGTCCGAGGACAAGAAGGGGCAAACGCCAGAGCAAGAGAACAAGGACCCGCAGAGCCAAGACTCGAAGGACGATCCTTCAAAGGACGCCCAGAAATCAGACAGCAAGGACCCCGGCAAAGAAGCACAGGAAAAGCCGGCGGAACCGGACCATGACAAGGGGACTGAGCAGAAGGAGGCGGGCAAGGAAGCGGGGCCGGGTAAGGACAATCAGGGCGCCGGCAATGAGTCCTTTGCGGAGCAGCAGGGCAAGCCGGGCGAGATGACCCCGGTCCAGGCCGAACGCCTCCTTGACCAGCAGAAGGGCGAGGAGAAGGCCCTCATTTTCAAGTCCGCCGCCGCCGGCAAGGAACCCGGCCAACGGCAACGCAAGAAGCTGAAGCAATGGTAGCGAGAGCCACGAAAGCGAGCAGTGGGGAAGCGCAGGGCTTCAGCCCTGCCCGGACGGCCGCGCCCATGACGTGTTCCGAATGCCCGCCCTCACCCCGGCCCTCTCCCCCGGGAAGAGGGGGAAGGTCTTCACGTCTGGCGTCCCCCTTTGCCGATGCGCTTCGACGCAGCTCCGCTTCGAGGCCGCAAACGCCCTTCAGTCCTCGTCAGCCCAACTTGTGGAGTGAATCTGGGTCCGGGGGCTCTCCCCTCTCCCGGGGGGAGAGGGACAGGGTGAGGGCGGGCCAGCCTACCCGATGTCGCGAGGCCCTCCCCGGATTGAGGATTGTTGCCCTTACCCGCGACACGGGGTCGCCTTTCCACCCGCCGATCCTCCCTTCGGCTCACCTGCTTCTCGTTCTCCTGCTGTGGCTGCTCACTCCTGGTTTGGCCGCCGCCGCGCCAAGTTTTCGGGCCGAATTAGAGGAAGATTCCATCGCCGCCGGCGACACGGCCACGTTGAAGCTGATCTTCACCGACTTGGGCAATGTCCAGGCCCCGGCCTTGCCGGAATTGACCAACTGCCCGACGCAATTCGCCGGTTCGGGCAGCCAGATTTCGATCGTCAACTTCGAGCGCTCCACGTCGATCATCCACCAGTATGTCCTCCAGCCGAAGGCGCCCGGGATCGTCGAGATTCCGGCCATGGCGCTGGAGATCAACGGGCAGCGCTACATCAGCAACCCGCTCAAGCTCCGCGTTGGCCAAGGTTTCGACCAGAACCAGGTCGGCTTCCTGAAGCTCGTGGTGCCCAAGACCGACTTTTACGTCGGCGAGACGGTGCCGGTGGAGATCCGGTTCTATGCGAAGGCTTCGCCGGCCCGCCAGAATCCGCCAAAGCTGAAGCTGGACGGCTTCATCAAGGGCAAGGAATACACCGACAACTTGTCCCCGGAGACGATCAACGGCGAAATCTACGGCGTAATGCGTAACGTCATCGCCCTCACCGCGGTGAAGGCCGGCGAACTGGACCTCGGCCCGGCCGAATTCGAGACGCTCTACGTGTTCCGCTCCAACCGGCGCCGGAGCATCTTCGACGATCCGTTCTTCGGCGGCGGTGAGCAGAAGCAGATCAACTTCACCAGCGAGCCGGTGAAGATCCGGGTCAGTCCCCCGCCGACGGTCAATCAACCCGCCGGCTTCACCGGTGCGGTCGGCCGCTTCCTCATCGACTCGATGTCCGCCTCGCCGACCAACGTCGCTGCCGGGGATCCCGTCACCGTGCGGATCGCGGTCCGTGGCCGCGGCAATTTTTCCGGGCTCAAGCTGCCCGAGTTTCCGCCCGGCGCCGGCTTCCAAGCCTACCCGGGCACCAATTCGCTCGACGAAACGGACGTGCTTGGCGTGGAGGGCGTGAAGACCTTCGAACAGGTCGTCGTCCCCGAGCAGGCCGGCGTGCAGAACCTGCGCCTACCGCCGTTCGTGGCGTGGAATCCTGAGTCCAAGCGTTACGACGTGCTGGAGCCCCGGGCCATCGCCTTGAACGTCCGGCCCGGCGCCAACGCCCAGGCCCAACCCCTCGGGAACCTGCCCGTGGCCAAGGTCGCCGACCCGGCCGAACCCCGGGCCTCAACGACACCCGAAGTGGTGCCGCTCAAGACGCAGCTGGGTCCCGTCATGGCGTTCACGCCCGCGCTCGTGCAGCGGCCGTGGTTTCTGCTGCTGTTGGCCGCCCCACCGTTGCTTTACCTCGGACTGGAAACCGCCGGACGCCTCCGCGCCCGGGCTCGGGCCCGCGGACCGGACATCCGGGCCCAACGGGAGCGGGCCATTGCCGAAGCATTGGCGCAATTGGAGGGGCCGGCCCGGGCTGGTCATTCGGCGGAGTTTTTCACCACGCTGAACCGCGCGTTGCAGGAGCAATTGGCTCTCACCCTGGGCGGCGCCGCCGGCGCCTTCACCGAGGACGTCGTGGCCGGCCGACTGGAACCCGCGGGTCTGGGCCCGGCGGACGCCGCTGCGCTGCGCGGCCTCTTCGAGGCGATGGCGCAGGCCCGGTATTCACCGATCACTTCGCAGACGGAACTGGCCAAACTCGCGGAGTCCGCGCGGAGCGTCATCGCGGCCCTGCGTAAACTGGAGGGCGAACGATGATCGGTTCCGGGAACGCGCTGCCGAGGATCGGAAGCCGGATCGGCGCCGGTCGGATTTCCGGGCTCTGGTTGCTGCTGGCTTGGCTCACCGCGCTGGCTGCCCGGGGCGCCTCACCCACGGAACACTTCAACACTGGCAACACGCACCTCGCCAAGGGCCAGCCTGCGGAGGCCCTCGCCGCTTACGGCCAGATTGCACCCGAAGTGACTTCGGCCGCGTTGGAGTTCAACCGGGGTCTGGCCCACGCCCAACTGGGACAACTCGGCCAGGCCTTGGGCCGCCTGCGGCGCGCCGAACGACTGGCTCCGCGCGACCGCGAAGTTGGGGTCGCCCTCCGCCAAGTCCGCGCCCGGGTCAGCGGTCCGGCCGCGGTTCCTACGGCGTTGGGACAAACGCTGGGCCGGCTAACCCTCAACGAATGGGCCGGGCTGACCGCAGTGAGCGGGTGGACTTGGTTCGGGCTGCTGTTCGCCGCCCGGCTCCGGCCGGCAATCCGACAGCAAGTGCGTGGCTACACCATCTCGTTCGGACTCATGGCGTTCGGCTTAGCGGCCGCGCTGGGTCTCGCCGGGTGGAGCCGAAGCCAAGAGCCCACCGTCATCGCCACGCAGGCCAACGCCGCGGTCCGCATCAGCCCGCTGGACGAGGCCAAAATCGCCTTCACCGCCAGTGACGGCGCGGAGTTCCGCCTGACCGAACAGCGTGACGGCTGGCTGCGGGTGGAGGAACCCGCCTCAGGCCGTTCCGGCTGGCTGAGCGTCCAGTCGGCAGTGCTGGTGCCTTTCCGGTAAGGACTCGGCGATGTCCACCTTCCTGCTTCATTGCTCACTCGCGGCCCTACTGACCGCCGCCGCCGGCTGCCAAAGGCGATCTCCGTCGCAACCGCCGGTCTCAATCACTCCGGCCATTGGGCCTCAGTTCCGGAAATTCGCCCTCAACGAATACGCCCAAGCAACCAACACAGTTACCCACAGTTTGGGTGGAAGGTGGATTTCTGAACGCCTCATCCGGTTGCCGGGCCAAAACGTCACCCGAGAGGACTTGGTTACCCGCATCTCCGGCTCAATGGCCGCCGACGGTTGGAAGCGGATCAAGATTCCAAACCCGCCGTTTCCGGGCGGGACCCTATGGGACCACTCGCGGGAGGACCTCAGTTTCAGCCGCCCTGCGAGAGGCGACGAACCGCCGGCCTGGGTTTTCAATCAGACCATTTTCATCAGCCCGGACGCCTCCGTCGTCTGTATCTATTCCGAAGTTGGCTGGTGAGGATTCCAGAACGCGACCCCCCCGCCCCTGTCGGGAAAAGCCCCCTCAAGGCAACTTCGCCGCGGGTGCGTTAGTCGCCGGGACACCGTAATCAGCCGGCAAGCTCAGGCGGGCCCGTAGGGCGGCCTGAAATTCGGCGCTGACCTCCGGATCCGGCCGCAGCATCTCCAGCAGCACGGAGCGTTTCAGTTCACCGATGGGCGGCAGCTCGACGCGCTTGATGCTGGCCTTGTGATCGGTCCGCGCGGCGTAGTTGGCGTGCACCCGCTGGACCATCCGTTCCAACCCCTCGGCCTGATCCTCGTCGCCCATGGCGAGATTGTAGAAGGACTGCGAGATCATGCCCTGCAGGATCGCGGTCTGCCGGTCGCGGGACGTTTCGTTGACGTCTTCCTGCACCCGGCTGAGGGCATATTCCTCCATCGTCGCATTCGTGATCCCGACCTGCGGGCCGAAACCGTAGAGGTCCTTCACGCGTCGGAACCAGTATTCCGCCTCCTTCGGCTTGTTGTTGGTGTAGAGGAAGTAGACCGCGTCCTTGATGAAGTTGCGGTGGGCGCGGGCGATGTGTTCCGCCTGCTCGGGTTCGGCCTTGATCGAATCCTCGTAGGCGCGCGAGGCGTTGGTGACCATCAGCAGGTTGGGCACGACCTCGATGCGCTTGGCGAACCGGTTGGTGATGACCTTGCCGCGGTGGAACGCGGTCAGCATGTTCTGGAAGCAAAGGCGTTGCAGCGGCATCCGATCCTGCCCGGCAGTGTGTTCCAGACCCATCATGCCCCAGTAAATGGCGTGGGTTTCCGGCAAACGCCATTCGAGGGGCCCATAGGTGTCGTCCACCCTCTTCATCATGGCGGGTTCCAGCTTGTAGCGGCTGACCAGCTTTTCCACGCGGGCCTTGGCCTCGGGGCTGGAGGGTTTGAAGAGTTCCTCATAATTGGGCCGGCCCCCGGGAATGACCTCCTCCATCATCGCCGCCCACTCGGTCTTATAAACCCAGTGGGCATCGTCGAGGTTGGCGCCCATCTTGTGCTGAAAGAACCAACCCAGCTCGCGATACATCAGCGCCTGGTTGGGATTGTAACGCAGCCCTTGGTCGCGGAGCAGCTCGATGCCGCGCTGGACCCATAGCCAGCGGTCGTCGAGGTTGGGGAACTTGACCGAGATGTTATAGGCCATGTTCCACGCCTGGTAGAGCCAGACTTGGCTGAAGTGCGGCTGGAGCGTGGTGATCCAGTCGGCGAGCTGCACGGCCTCGAAGTATTTGCCTTCCTCCTGCAATTGCGTGGTGCGGATCCACAGGGCGTTGGCAATCAGCCCGCGGAAGCCGCCGAGCGCGACGGTCGTGAAGGCGAGCACCGGCGGGGCGTTGCTGATGACAGCGGTGCGAGTCAGCCCGAGCGTCTCCCGCTGCCGGGTGAGCGTGTTCTGCATGAGGCCGCTCGCGACGAGCGACACGACCAGCACCAGCGCGTAGATGAGCTTGCGACCGTTCATTGCGGGGCCGCCAGTTCGCGGCGGGTAAAGATCCACATGCCCAGGCCGGCAAAGGTGCCGCCGGTGACGACCACCACCAGACCGAAGGCGGTGGCCAATTGCGTCCAGGTGATGCTCCGGCCGGTGCTGAGCGCATCGATCGGATTGTAGCCGGTGACGAGGTCGAGGGCCTGCTTGAGCGAGCCGTAAATCCGGACGGCGACGTTGTTGATGAAGGTCTTTTCCGCCACCAGTCCCGTCTCGTGGTCGATGCCCATGACGCCACCCTGTTCCACGACTTGGCCGAGCGTGCCACTGGAAAGCCCGACGAACAGGATGCTCATGGACACGAAGGCAGCGACGGAGAATTGCAGCTTGGCGGCGGCAAAGAGGCCAATCGCCGCGAGCAGGCCGAGCCAGCAGAAGATGATGCCGAAGCCCCGGGCGAAGTTGGTGGCGAAACCGCCCTCGCGGTAAAGGACCTCAAAGCCGTCGTCCACGGGGAACAGGACCGCCTTGTCGGACAGGTTGTAGCCGTCGACCGTGATTGAGCCGTCCGCCGCGATGTGGTTGGGCTCGATCGCGAAAGTGGCGAAGGACTCCGCCCCGAAGCTGTTTTCCAGCGACTGCCGGCGATGCCCTTCCGGGGGGCCGATTTCCCACCCGAACGGGAACGTGGTTCCCTCGCTGGTGTAGTCGGGGCTGATGAACTTCACCCGCAGGTGCAACGGGAGGTCCTTGAGCCGCGTCGCCGCGTCGCTGCCGAGGTTCACCACCCAGCGGCGGCCCTTGCCCGGCGGCACAAACTGCTGGGCAGCCCGGAGCTGTTCCCGGATCTGCTTGCGGACGAAGTCCTGATCCATCGCGGCCACCGCGGCCTCGCGCATGCGTTCCTTGAACAACAGCTCGACCTGCGGCTCGATGTCGAGGACCTGCTCCCGGGCGCCGGCGCGGGCGACGAAGATCTCCTCCCGCAGGACCTGTTGCTGGCCTTCGCTGAGCCCGGAGGACTTCCACAGCAGCAGCCCGTAAACGGTTGCGCCCGACACGGCGAGCATCACGACGTTGAGGGTCATGAGCCCAAGCCACTTGCCGAGCCAGATTTGCCAGCGGGGAATCGGCTTCGTGCAGACCAACTGCATCGAGAAGTCCTCCACCTCGCGGGCGAGCGAACCGCAGGCGAGCCACAGCGTGGCAATGCCCAGCAGCGCGGTGATCGCGGTCAACGTGTAGGTGATCAGGATCTGGGTGAAGCCCTGCGCCGACCCGTCGTGCTTGATGATCACCGGCAGGATGACGACCGCGGTCATCAGCAGGCCCAGCAAAACTATCACCAACCGGAACCGCACCGCCGCCTTGAGCGTGATCTGCGTGATCGCGAGCACGCCCCGGAGCGAACGCGGCGCCAAGTCCGGCAGGCTGAAGCCCTGCCGGCGACGCCATTCCGGCGGCACGCTGCCCACTGCGGCCAGCTTGGCCAACGCGTTGGCACCATTCGAACCCTCCACCGTGCAAAGATACGCGTAGCCTCGCCGTTCGGCGGACATCGCCCGCAGCTTGTGCGCACCCAAACCCACCGCGATACCCTGGATCAACTGGACGACCGTGTAGGCCACCCAATCGGCCCGGTTGATCGCCATTAGGAACGAGGTCAGGACGTTGACGAGCAACAGAACCGTGCCCTCTAGCCACAAGCGCAGCCAAAGCGCCCAGATCCAATCCAGCAGGAACGCCGTGAACGAGAAGCCGCGCGGCACGGCAATTCGTTCGCCGTCGGCGTTCTGGTAGATTTCGAACCTGCGGGACATGACGGGAAAGCGCTTACGGTTTCTTGCCGCCCAGCAGGCCGGACAGCTTCTCATTCGCCTTGCTCAGGTCGGCCGGCTTGGGCGCGGTCGTCACGACCGGGGCGGCCGGGGCGGGAGCCGCTTCGGTCTTGGTCAGCGCGGCGAGTTTGGCGGTGTCGACCGCCGGTTCCGGGGCCTGGGCGACCACCTCGGCCGGGCCGCTCGGGGCCGCCTTGGTCAGGCGTTCGAGAACGCGATCCGACTGCGAGTTGTTGGCGTTGCCGCCGGCCCGGATGAATTCGGCCACCTGGTTGCCGCTGGTCGCCCCGCTGGTCTCAGCCTGCGCGCGGGCGCGTTCCACCACGCCGAGGAAGTAGGATTCGAGATTCTGCGTGGGGTGGTCGACCCGGACGTTTTCCCCGGCTTCGGCCCGGAGAATCGCCAGCACCTTGTCCATGGTCTCGCGGCTGAGGGCCGGCGTGGTGAAGCGAACCTGGTCCCGTTCGGAGAGCAGTTCCTGCAACGTGCCCTGTGCCTGGATCTTGCCGCCGTAGTAGATGACCGCGCGGTCACAGACATCTTCCACGTCCGAGAGCAGATGGCTGCTGAGGATCACGGTCTTGCCGCGCTTGGCGAGGGCCAGGATCAGGTCCTTGACCTCGCGACACCCGATGGGATCGAGCCCGGCGGTGGGTTCGTCCAGGATGACCAGGTCGGGATCATTGATCAGCGCCTGGGCCAAGCCGATGCGGCGCTGCATGCCCTTGGAGAATTCGCCTACCGTGCGGGTGCGGGCCTGGTTCAGGCCGACCATCTCGATGAGCTGCTCGGTGCGCTGGTGCCGGTCGCCCGCGTCGAGGGAAAACAGATTCCCGAAGAAATCGAGCGTCTCGCCGGGGTTGAG
>JBIIUN010000203.1:0-8492 GCA_044339945.1 Kapaibacterium sp. (SeqCode) | reverse complement strand
CTGCCTGCGCTGCGGCCACGGCGCGTGTGCGGGCCGCCAGAGTAACCTTGGAAAGCTGGGTGCGGAGGTCTTTGGAAAGCGTGGGCATGGGGAGGTGGGTGACTGGGAAAGATTCTTGAATTCGGGCGGTTTGTGGTAAACTTTACTTCCAGCCGGGTGCTGCCTGTCAGCTCGATATGGGTGATCCCAGCCTGGCTTCAATTTTCCTCAAGGCCCGCCATTCGTGGTGGGCCTTTTTGCTTGCTGGAAGGTCGCATTGGCGGCGGCGGCCCAGGGGACCAAAGGCGAATCGTCCGGGAACACCTTCAGACCGTCGAGCTTGTCGGGAGACGTGTTGCCGGAGTTGTAGAAGTGACCGAGCAGGCGCGCAAAGAACGGGTAGGCGAAGTCCTGGTTGCGGAAGGCGCGATAGACATTGTAGGCGCACAGATCGGCAAGCTGGACGCCGTGGGAGAGGCTGCTTTCGGTGAAGAACGGATACTCCGCGATGTGGTTGAAGTAAACCCGCTGTCCACCCCGGTGCAGAAGCTGGGCATGGCGCATGGCGACCGCCCGGTTGAGTTCGCGTTCGCTGTCGTCCATGACGACGAGGCCCTTGTGCTTGGGGTAGCGCTCGGCCAGGAGGCGTTCGATCCGTTCGAGGAGGATTTCGTAGGCCTTGAGGTGGATGAAGTGGGAGGTGGTCTCGGGACGCAGGTGGCGTTTGTCGATGACGACGGCAAGGAGGTGCATCCGGTGCTTGGTGAGCTGGGAGTAATACAGCTCGGCCAGCCGGGTGCGTTGGTCATCGGTCAGGGCATGGAGAAACGGGCTGCGCTTGGCGCGCTCGACGGGATGACGCAACAACGTGGACTTGACCTCGCAGTCCATGATGTCGGTTTCGAGGCCGATGGCGGCGCGCAGGGATTTGCGGAGCGAAAGTTTGTAGTCGGTGAGCTCCTCTTCGAGCGGACGCCAGTTGCGCTCGAACAGCCCGACGGCGGTGAGCACGTAGAGGTGGTCCTTGGCGACGACCGTGCCGTCCGCGCGGACAGACTGAACGGTCGGGTCACGGCTGCCGGAATCGTCGATGTAGAAGAAATACATGGCGGGCGGCGGATTACCGGGCTTTCAGCGAGACTGCCGGCATGGGTTTCGATCAGGTGGTGTGGCCAAGGCGGTGGAGATGAAAGCCGCCTTTGCCCAGAGTCTGGCGACAGAGTTCGATCAGGTGCTCGTGGTGGGTGAACAGGAAGATCTGGGTGCGCTTGGCCAAGGCACCGAGCTGGGGGAGAATCGCCCTGGTGCGGTCGTCGTCGAAGGTGATCAAAAGGTCATCCAGAATGAGCGGCATGGGCTCGTGCTCCTCCAGATACCGATCCAGCGCGGCAAGCCGGAGCGCCAGGTAGAGCTGGTCACGAGAGCCGTCGCTCAAGCCGGCCACCGGGACTTTGGTCTGGTCGGCCCGGACGCCGACGAGGACCGGGAGGTCATCCGCGTTGAACTCCGCGGACAGCCCGCTGAACGCACCACGCGTGATGGCCTGGAACACCTCGCCCGACTTTTGGAGGAGCGGGCCTTGATTCTCCTTCCGAAACCGCTCGATCTGGCTCTCCAGCAGATAGGTGGCGAGACGGAGGCGCAGGAAGCGGGAGGCATCCTGCCGCAAGGTGGCGGCACAGGACTCCGCCTGCTGGCGGAAATCGGCAGCCGCGTCCCCGGCTTTCGCCAAGGCCTTCTTTTCATTCCCAAGCCGGAACAGCGTCTCCCGGATTGCGGGCAGGGCGGCTTCGTTTTCGAGCTTTTCCCGGGTGGCGATCGCCTTTCGCTCGGCCAGCGCATCGGGGTTTTCGGCACAAACCTTGGAGACAAAATCATCCACGGCCTGGCCGCGGGCGAGGCCGCTCAACGTGTCGCGCAAGCCGTCGATCCGGGCCTCCACGGCGTCACGTTGTTCCAGGTGGGCCAGCAGGGGTTCCAGCCCCTCCACAGTGGCGAGGCCTGCCATTTGCACCAGACTTAGGAGGGTTTGATCCGCTTGGGAGGCGAGCACCTGGGAGTCCGCCAATTCGCTGCCCGCCTGTTCGATCTGCTGAGAAAGTTGGTCGTGCCGCTCTTGCGCCTTGCGGGCTTCAGCCAACGTCTTCCACAGGGCCGCTTCCAAGGCTTCGGTCGTTTCGCCGCTTATTCCAAGGGCGCTGCCTTTTTCGCTGAGGGCCTGTTCGTAGCGGGTGATCTCTGTGGTCGCTGATTGCGATTTGTCGGAGGCGATGCGCCATTCGTCGAATTTGACCAGAAGGTCTTTCCTTTCCCGCAACAGCGTCAGGCCCGCCTCAGGAGAAGTATCCCCGGGCAAGCCCACCGCACTGCATTGGGATTTCCATTTTGCCGTCGCCGCGGAGAGAGCATCAGCCAGCCGGGTGCAGCCCTCCTCAAACTTGGCCTGGTCGGCCTTTAGCGCGCTGAGCTGCTTCGCCACCTCGATGCGCCGACCCGCCGCCTGCTCACCGTCTTGAACCAGTTTCTTTGCTGCGGCGAACAACAGGGAAAACTCCTTCTCCGCCGGCTGGGTGAGAACCGAGCCAAGCCGCTGTTTTGCCTGCCCAATCTGGAGGCGTTTCCTTTCAAGGGATTCCTCCGCGGTTTTCAGTTTGGCGAACTGGTCTCGGAACTCACTCCACTGGTCGCGCCATTCCTGCATCTCAGCCGGGGAGCGAGGTGAGATTGCGCAGGCGGACCACTCGGCTAGCCAAGCTTTCTGGCACTCGTCCAAGTCGCCCTTGAGTTCCGCGATCCTCGTTTGGGCCGCACCAATCTGCGTTTCAATCTCATTCAACTGGAACCGCTTCTCTTCCGTTTGAGCAACCATCTCTGCATGAAGTCGCAGTTGGTCCGCGATACCATCGGCCTTCTCGATTGTCCGGGGAAACGCCTCCTCCAGCGGCGAACCTGGAACCAACTCTTCCTTGGCTCCGCCGCCTTTCCACTCTGCCAGCACCAAACTCCAACCATGGTCCCGATGGGTCCTGGCTTTTTGGAGCGCCTCTCGCGAAGGTAATTCGCCCTGCCGTTGCAGTCGCCCAAGCTCGGCTTGAATGGCTTTCGCACGCTTGTTCGCCTCGCGGATCTCGTCCTCTGCGCCCTTGAGCGTTCGCCTGACATTTTCCATCCGCTCGTGATATCCGCGAATGTTGGCGATGGGCGGAACCGCCAGGCGAGCGGTCGCGTCGAGGTCTTCGGGAGCGCCTGCTAACTGCCGATGCTGGTCCGCTGTCTCCCGTGTCAGACGTTGAACCTCGGATTCACTCGTTGAAAACGTCCGGTCCGCCTCCGTGGCCTCGGCGGCTACGACCAGGGCCTCGCGGAGATCGGTCAGGTCGGCTTCTGGAAGGGACTGCAATCCGGTTTCCTGGGCCTTGATCTGACTTTTAAGGGCTTCGCCTTTGTCGGCATTCAAGGTCTGTTCGCTCAAAGCGCGCACGAGTGCCGCCGCTGACTCTTCGCAGGCCAGTCGGACTGCAGTGCTGAGGCGGTGGCTCTCCAAGGATTCAAAGTCACCGGAAATTTGCAGGTTGTGCATGCCGGCACGGATGAGCGGTTCGAGTCCAACCAGCGTGGTCTGCAAACTGGCCAGAGCCTTCTTACGTTCTCGATACGCTCCCAGATCCTGATGCAGTTGATCCAGGGCGTCCGCCTCAGCCAGCACGGCGGGAGCGGTCCGGCAGGCCGTCAATTGGAGCTGCAATTTGCCAATTTGAGCGGTCAGGCGTTGCACTTCGGCCTGCGCCTTGCTCATCGCCTGGCGGGCTGCCTGCGCCCGGGTGGTGAAGTCGCTCGCCAGATCGGGCAAGGCCGGAAGCTGAGCGCGCTTTTGCCGCTCTTCACCCAGACGACCGACGGTTGGCAGCGCGTCCTCACAGCGTGAAATCCATTGCAGGTCGCGCTCACGTTTGGCGATCGCCTCTTCGAGGCGCTTCTTGGCGGCCTCCGCCTCGATCAACTCCTTCTCCAACTTGTCCCAGGTCTCCGGGTTGACCACGGCCTCGCGGCTTTGCTTGAGGAAGTCCTTGTGGCGGTTGGCGGCCGGGCGGATGGAGACGTTCGAGGTGGATCGGCCCTTGAAGAGCCGGTCGGCTTCGTCTTGCAGTGCCTCGACAATCTTTTGGACGGGGGTTCCACCCAGGCTGGCCGAGAAGAGCGCGTTGCCGATGTTGCCCTCGCCCCGGAGCAGTTGCTGCGCGCCCTCGTGGAGCTCGCGCGCGCCCAAGCCAAACATGGCCGAAAAATAGGACTGATCCACGCTGCCGAGAAATGGGGCAAGGGCGTCATCGGAAAGCTGGGTGCCCTCCGCATTCAGCAAGGTGTTCTTGTTCCCTTTGCGCCGTTGAAAAACCAACTGCGCCCCGGCGCGATTGAGCACCTCTCCCTTGATCCGAAGATCGCCGTAGTCATGGAGGAAATTGTCGCTGGACTGGCCGTGGATGCCGAAAAGCAGATCGCGGATCGCCCGGAGCAACGAGCTCTTGCCAGCCTCGTTCGCGCCGTAAACGACATGGAGGTCACCCGGCAGGGCCGGGAACTGGAGATCCAAGTTGGTGAAAGGTCCGAAAGCCGGAATCTGAAGTCGCTGAAATCTCACGAGGCCTGCCCTCCCTTCGTTCCCAAGGCGTCCAGGATAATGGCGCGGACATCATCCAGGACGGCCTTTCGCTGGCCCACGCTCCATTCCGCTTCGACCTCGCTGCGGACCTCTGGCGGCAGCACCGCGAGCATCTCCTCAATCTCGGTGGGCAATGTCGCCAGGTGGTCGTGAGCGTCATCCAGATTATCCACCACAATCTTGGTCAGGGCGTCCCGCGCGGCCAACTGAGCTATGTCATAGGCTGGGGCCGTGGCGATTTTGACCCGCTCAATCCAAACGGCATCCGGGCCCTGATCCTGCGCCTGCGCCAGCAGTTCGGCGCGCCATCGCTGGACATCCCGGTGAAGCGATCCATGCAAGGAGGTGGTGCCGTTGAGGACGACCCGGGCGGCGACCAGACGTCCCTCGGCCGCGTTCACGGCGGCGTCCATCGCCTCCCCGATCAGGCGAAGGGCGTCCGGCTCGCTCGCTACTCCGGTCAGATCGACCTTCAGTTCCTGCCAGCGGACGACGTCCAAACTGCGCCACTCGGCACTTTCCACCCGGAAGGAGTCATTGACGGTGACCAACCGGCAGCCGCGCGGCCCGGTCTCACGGGCGTGGCGTCCCTGGCAGTTTCCAGCGAAGACAATCCAGGGATCCTGGCTGATCACTTCAGGCTGGTGGATATGACCGAGCGCCCAATAGCCGTAGCCTTTTTCACGGAGGTCCGCCTCCGAACACGGGGCATAGGTGTCGTGCCCGGGTTTTCCAGTGAGGCTGGTGTGCAGCACTCCGAGATTGAATTTGCCTGGCAGGGCCGGGGGGTAATCGGTCACCAGATTCTCCGGCACCGCCCGGTTGGGAAAGCCGCGCCCGTGGATTGCCACGGAATGTCCCGCCACCTCCTTGGTCTCGGGTGACCGGGTGGAAAAGACCTGCACATTCCCGGGCAAACTCAGCTTCTTGGAAATCACCGAAGCCGCGTCATGGTTTCCGGCGATCAGGTAAACCGGGATATTCTCGTCGGCCAGTCTGACCATCTGTCCCCGGAAAAAAAGGCCGGTGCTGTAGTCCTTCCAATCTCCATCATACACATCCCCGGCGATCACCAGACAATCGACCCGCTCGTCGATTGCCAGTTGAACCAAGTTCTCAAGCGCGCGACGGGTGGCACCCCGAAGCAGTTGGACAGGCGCCCCCTCATGCGCTTCCAACCCTTGGAGCGGACTGTCGAGGTGGACGTCGGCGGCATGGATGAAGCGGAACATATCGGTCAGTCAGAAGTTGGTGACACGCATCTCAGAGAATTACCGGGCCGTCATTAAGGCCCGCCTCAACCGTCCCACGGACCTGCCCAAGCCACTGCTCCAGATCGGTGCCATTGCGGATAATCGCCGACGGAAGAACGATGCGCCGGGCCTTCGGTTCGAGCTCCTTGACGGCCGCAGCATGGGCCTTGGCAAATTGGGCGGGCAGCGCGTCCGTGTGCGAACGCCAGGTTGCCAGGGGACACAGGGTTAGGGCAGCCAGCAGCTCCTCGTCGGTGCCGCTGGCTGGCAGCGGGCGGCCCAGGACGCCGACAGAGTTCAGCAAAGCCTGACGTTTCTCCGGCGGTAGCTTCTGCCACGTGGCGTCGGCTTCGAGTTGCTGGCGGCCGGCTTCGAAAGCCTCGGAATATCGAGCAACCGCGGCGGCCAATTCAGAGCGCAAGGCGGCGCCAAGTTCCTTGGTAACCGGAACCACCGGATCGGGGTTCTCCAGGAGGGAGCGGTTAGCGCGGACAGCGTCCAAGGTGGCGTCCCACGTGGCCGCCTTGGGCATGGAGGCGGCCTGGTCGAGGAGTTGCCGGGCGCGCTCATAGGCGGGCCGTCGCTGGGCGATGGCTTCCGCACTGGACTTCCAGCCCTCCAGGTTCGAGGCCAAAGACTCACGCTGTTCGTAGATGGCCTGAAGCAGTTCATTGCCGGACTTCAGCTCCAGGGCCTGCAACGCGCCCAAGGCGGGAATGGCCGGCGCCGGTGGTTCGCCACCGGCGGTGCGGGCCATGGCCACAGCCGTGGTAAGGAATTGTCCCGCCGTGGCGGCTTCGTCGCCGGGCTTCGCCGGCAGGCCGGCGGCCTGGAACAGTTTTCGCAGGGCAATCTTCTGGGCGGCACCGAGGACCGGCTGCTCGATGCGGTAGTCGGCGAGGCCGATCTTTTTCTGGTCGGCATCGGAGGCACCAAAGGGAGCACCCTGGAGGCGCGCGCTGAGGTGGTTGCTCACCAACAGGCAAACCAGGACGGCGTCCAACGCGTCCTGGGGCCAGCCAAAGGGAGCGGCGGTGAAGTGTCGGCGCACGTCGGCCCCTTTCTTGCCAGACCCGATGAAACCCAGGATGGCGGCGGCCACGGGATGCGCCTGCACATCACCCGTGTAGCCGACATATTGCAGGGCGTTGGCGGCCCCTTCCTTGGCCTTCTTGAGGACGGTTGGCCAGTTTGCGGAGTCGGCTGGGGCGAACTTGTGGTAGAGGCGGGCCAGGACCTCTTCGGCGGCGGTTTCCACCGCCACCCGCAGATCCAACGTGGCTTCGGTCTTTTCCTGTCCGCCAGACAGGAACAGGCGGGCATTGCGGACAATGGCGCCGGCAATCTCCTTGGTCTTGCCGCCTTCGTTGCGTTGGCGGGTTTCGATGGCGCGCCGGGCATCCTGCCCTTCGGGGGAGGCGGGGCTTCCCTTGAAATGCAGTGTCTGCTCGGCGGCCTGGGCGGCGGCGATGGCCTGCTTGAGCTCCTCGGCCTGTGACTTGGGAATGAACAGGTGCAGGGTTGGATCATCCGGGCTGCGCTGGCGGATGTCATTGAGGACCCCGGTGGCCGCCTCGGAAAACTCGTCGCGCACCCATAGGGTGATGCCTTCGGCCGGCGGGGGATTCTCGGGACCGACGTGCAGCAGGACCCGGCGGCGCTCGTTGGCGGCCCCGTGCTTCACGGCCAAGCCGCTAAACGTCTCGGCCAGCACATCGCCCAGGAGCTGCCGGCGACAGGCATCCACCAAGGTCGGGTCGGAGAGGACGGTTGCCCGGCGCTTGCGGAACTCCCCCTCCCACGCCGCTCCCTCGGTGGTCTGCAGACGGTATTCGCCCTCGATCTCCATCAGGACGCCCTCCTCGACCAATCGCTTCAGCAAGCCGGGAAGCTGTTGCCGTAGCGCCGTGCTCCCCGCCTGGAGATCGTCCACGAGCAGGTCGGCGAGGTGTTCCGCCTCGGCGCGGATTCCCAGGTCGGTGCCCGCCTCCCGGGGGAGCTTGTTGATGAGGAACACCAGCGCGCAGGTGCGCCGGCGGAGTTCGCCGTCCGGCTTGTTCAGCTGTTCGTCAATGATCTCCTGGAAGCGTTTCTGCATCTCGCCGGTCTGGACGAGGTCGGTGGAGATCTGCTCGTAGAGAAAATCGGCCGGCACGACCGCCCCGAGCGGCTTGTCGGCATAACGGCGGCACGCCTCGTGGACCACGCGGAGCTGGGTGCGCATCTGGGCCTGGGTGCCGGTGGGATCGACGCCGTGGAGCACCCGTTCCCAAAAACGGCGGCGCACGGGCAGCAGCGGATAGTCCGGCACATAGGCCAGATGATCGTCGGAGCGGGTGCCGATCTTGGTGGACTTGAGCTGCCGGGTGATTTCCCCCTCGTGCTTGGCCAGGAAGGCCTGCAAGACGGGCTTGGTCTCTTCCTTCTTCTGCAACACCACGGTGCGGACAACCTTTTCGACATCGTTGTCCCGCAGGTGAACCTTGAGCGAATAACGCCCCATGAGGCGCTGCAGGGCTGGCACGCTGTCGTTCAGTGCGCTCTGTCCGGTGCCAATGAACATGACCCGGCTGCCCAGCTCCTTGCTGCAGGCCTCGGTA
>JBIIUN010000202.1:0-8507 GCA_044339945.1 Kapaibacterium sp. (SeqCode) | reverse complement strand
CAAACCAAGCGCTCTACCAGGCTGAGCCACGTCCCGACCCGGGCGGAAGCTGCGGGACCGCCGTCCCAACCGCAAACCCTATTTGCGCGGAGTCCGCTTTGAGTGGCGGGACGAGACGTTCATGGGTCGCCGGCGGACTTTCGGGTGGCGGCGGGTTGCCGGGCCTCTTCGGCGGCCATGGTCGCCAGATGCCGGGTCAACGCCGCCAGGGTTTTCCGGATCTCCGCCTCGAGCCGGCGTTTGCGTCCGGCGACCTGCGCAGGGGACTGGCCGGTAGCATCCGTCAGGGATTCCAACTGCTCGCCGAACCGTTTCAATTGGCGTTCGAGGCGGGCTTCCGTCTGCTCCGGAGCTGTCCGGCAGCCGCCGGAACCGGCGGCCAACCCGAAGGCCAGCAGCAGGGCGAGTTGGGTTCGAGGATTCATGCGGCGGGTTTCCAAGCCCCAGCGTTGAGACCTTGGACGTCCCGGCGCCAGCGCATTTTCCGGCTCGGCTCGCCCCCGGCCGGGCGTTAAGAGTTTCTGCCGTGTCTGCCGAGATTCTGTCCACCCACACCCCCGCGCTGCTGGCCGCCGCCGTCGAGTGCGCGGCGGCGCGTTTGCGGGCAGGGGAGGTGGTCGCCGTGCCCACGGAAACGGTTTACGGGTTGGCGGCCAACGCGCTGGACCCGGCGGCCGTGGCGCGCATCTACGCCCTCAAGGGCCGGCCGAGCCACAATCCGATCATCGTGCATGTGGCGTCGCCGGCGATGGCCCGCGCCTGTGCCACGGCCTGGCCGGCGGCCGCGGACCGGCTGGCCGCCGCGTTCTGGCCGGGACCGCTGACGATGGTGCTGCCGAAGGCGGGCGTCATCCCGGACATCGTCACCGCCGGCGGGACCACGGTGGGAATCCGGTGGCCGCAACATCCGTTCATGCAGGCGCTGATCCGGACGTGTGACTTCCCCCTCGCGGCCCCGAGCGCCAATTTGGCGAACCGCCTTTCGCCCACCAATGCCAGCCACGTGGCCCGGCAGTTGGGCGACTGTTTGTCCCTGATCGTGGACGGCGGCGACAGCAACGTGGGCATCGAGAGCACGGTGGTGGACCTGACCGGGAGCAGCCCGCGAATTCTCCGGCCCGGCATGATCCATGAACCGGCCATCCTCGCGGCGATCGGCGGCGCTGGCCTGGAATCCGGCGGGACCACCCCGGCCGCGGGCCCGTTGCGCAGTCCCGGCCTGCTTCAGAAGCACTATTCGCCCCGGGCCCGGCTGGTGGTCCTCCGCTGGGCTGACGAGGACCAGTTGCTGACCGAATTGAAGCGGCTCGGGGCCAATCTGGAACGAACCTGTGTCCTCGCGCATTCCCGCATCCCGCTCGGGGGCCGGCTGCCGCATGTCCACGTCATTCCCGACGACGCCGAGGCCTTTGCCCGCGGGCTCTACGGCGAACTTCACGGCTGCGACGACCAGGGTGCCGAGTGGATTGTGGTCGAGGAACTGCCGGACTCGCCCGAATGGAGCGGCATCGCCGACCGGTTGCGTCGGGCGGCGGCCTGAACGCGTGGCCAGTCATCCGCCCGTGGGCGCCCGAAATCCCGCGAGCTTTCTGTTGCACACCGGCCCTCGCTCAAGCATACCAATCGCCGCGTTTCTGACGCCCGGTGCCGATGTGGCGAAATGGCAGACGCGATAGACTCAAAATCTGTTGCCCGAGAGGGCGTGGGGGTTCGAGTCCCTCCATCGGCACCAATTTCCTTTTCCCCGTTCCCTACGACCTGACCTAGGCGCCCCCTTTTGCCCAAGCGGAGTCGGCTTTTCAGCGGGAATTGCCGCGCGGCCGGAACAGCTCCGCCGCCTTCGCGTGCGCGAAGACGACATCGGGATCGCGTTGCAGGGCCTCGAAGTAGCTGCGCGGGAAACCATCCCCATCCTCCGACGCGACCAGCAGCGCCCGAACCTGTTGCACGAGACCTTCGGCCGCGGCCGGCGTCAGCGGTTCCTTGTCTTCCAGCGCCTCGTCGATGGCGACGATCAGGCGCGAGAGCGGATGCAGCCATTCGAACCACGGATCGCCGGTGAGCAGCTTGAGGAAGTGGTTCGGCGACGGGATCGGCCCAAAGGCGGCCTCGTAGCCCACGCGCTCGGAATCAACGAGCGTCTTGTGCAGGGCCAGGAGCGCATCGCGCAGGGGCGGGAGCTGCTGGAGCGGAGCGTTGATCACGGCGGCAGGACTGTGGCGGACCGCGCCCCGGACGCAACCGCCGGCAAGACTCGCTTCCGGGCCCTGCTTGGCGTAATTGCCCCGGCGTCCGCGAAGAATTCGCCGACCTCCCGATGAACGCTCTGCCCCGCTTCCGACTCCTCGCCTGCTTCCTCCTGTTTACCGCGTCCGTGGTGCTGGGTGCGCCCACGCCGGTCGAGCGGCACGGCCAACTGCGCGTGCGCGGCAACCGGATCGTCGACGCGCACGACCAACCCGTGGTCCTCCGCGGCATGTCGCTGTTCTGGAGCCAGTGGCAGGGACAGTTCTACAACGCCGAGGCCATCCGCTGGCTGCGCGACGACTGGCATTGCTCGGTGGTGCGGGTCGCGCTGGGTGTCGACGGCGGCGGGTTCCTGCGCGAACCCGCCCGCGAACAGGCCAAGGTCCGCGCCGTGGTGGATGCGGCCATCGCCCTCGGCCTCTATGTGATTATCGACTGGCACGACCACCGCGCCCACGAACACACGGCCCAGGCGACGGCCTTCTTCGAGGAAATGGCCCGGCTTTACGGCGACCGGCCCAACGTCATCTACGAACTCTGGAACGAACCGCTCCAGGACCACGACTGGAGCAAGCGCATCAAGCCGTGGCACGAGACGCTCGTGGCGAAGATCCGCGCAGTGGACCCGGACAACCTCATCGTGCTCGGCACGCAAACCTGGTCGCAGGACGTGGACAAGGCAGCAGCGGATCCCGTGCGCGGCGAAAACCTGGCCTACACGCTCCACTTTTACGCCGGCACGCACCGGGGACGGCTGCGGGAAAAAGCCGAGACGGCCCTGCGGAGCGGCGTGGCGCTGTTCGTGACCGAGTGGGGCACCGGCTCCGCCGACGGCAACGGAAAGCTGGACGAAGCCGAGACGCGCCTGTGGTGGGAATTCATGGATCGCCACCAACTGAGCTGGTGCAACTGGTCCGTGGCCGACAAGGCCGAGACCACGGCCGCGCTCAAACCCGGCGCCCCCGCCAACGGGAACTGGTCCACGCAGCAGCGTTCGCCCTCGGGCGAACTGGTGCGGGCGGAATTGCGGGCGAAGAATCCTTAGGCCGCAAACCGTGGACGAAGGCTCCGCCACGCGAAGGTTTTGGACCGAACTTTCATCGCGACTTAATCCAGCTTTCCGCCGGCCCACACCACGCCGCGGGCGAGCAGGTTGAGGAACACGGGATCGCGGAAGGTGTCGTCGGAATGGCCGTAGGTCGTGCCGAACACCCGCACGCCGTGGTATTGGTTCACCCACACCACGGGCTGTTCCTGGCCGGTCTTTTCGCTGACCGACGTGGCGAGCGCCTTCGTGCCGGGCCAGACCTTTTCGAGGATGTAGAGTTCGTCCATCGGCGTGACCCATTTGTCGGGAAAGCCGCGCATCACCGGATGATCCTTGGCCACCACCTTCACCGGATAACGGCTCTGGTGTTCGTGGTGCCGGCTGGTGACGCCGAGGAATTCGCGCCAGTCGTCAAACTGCGCCGCCCGGTAGGTGTGCATGGCGCAGTGGACGACCACGGCCGGGGTGCCGGCCTTGTGCGCGGCGGTGATCCGGCGGACGTAGGCCGCATCGTCCGTGTCGGCGAAGCACTCGTTGTGCACCACCACGTCGAAGGGTTTGGCCCAGTTCGGATCGTCATAAAGTTTGATCAGGCCGCGCGTGCCGGTGCCGCCGTCGTTGACGACCGTCCAGGTAACGGCCGCCTGGGCGGACACGGCGTTGGTGAGCTGGCCGGACTGGAACGGGTAATTGTGGCAGCAGCCGCCGGTGATCAGCAACGCCCGGAGCGGTTTGCCCACGTAAAGCTTGTCGGCGCCGTGGGCGGCCAACGCGGTGAACAACAGGCCGACGAGCGCGGCAAACGACCGGAAACGCGGTGAAGTCATGGCCGGAGGTTGCCCGGGCGCGCCGGGCACGGCAACAAGTCGTGTCGGTGGAAGCCTCCTTGCACGCCCCCGGTCCGGGTGCTTCCTTGCGCAGCAACGTCGCATGAACCGCTCCCTGCTTCTGCCGCTGGTCACGTTCGCCGTCTCGGTGTCCGCCTGGGCCCAGCAAATCCCCGTCGTTGAGAAGACGCTGCCCAACGGCTTCAAGCTGCTGCTCGTCGAGCGGCATGACGCGCCCAGCGTCTCCGGCGGCTTCGTGGTGAAGGTGGGTTCCGCCAACGAACGTCCGGGCATCACCGGCATCGCGCACCTGTTCGAGCACATGATGTTCAAGGGCACGCCCACGCTCGGCACCAAGGACGCCAAACGCGACCTGGAGCTGATCAACGAACAGGAGCAGGTCCGCTCCGGCATGCGCGACGAGGAGGCGAAGATGCGCGCGGCCCTCCGCCGCGGACTCGTGGAGGACATCACGAGCCCCGAGAGCAAGACCGACCGCTACAAAGAGCTGGAAGGCGAGTTCAAGAAACTGATCGACGAGCAGCGCGGACTGCTGGTGAAGAACGAGTTCGACCGCGTCTACACCACGGCCGGCGCCTCAGGCATGAACGCCTTCACCACGGAGGACATGACCGGCTACTTCATCAACGTGCCGGCCAACAAACTTGAGCTGTGGTGCTGGATGGAGAGCGAACGCCTGCTGCGGCCCGTGTTCCGCGAGTTCTATTCCGAGCGCGACGTCGTCTTCGAGGAACGCCGCATGCGCGTCGAAAGCACGCCGATCGGGAAGTTCCAGGAACAGTTCAACGCGATGCTCTGGGATTCGCACCCCTATCACTGGACGCCCATCGGCTGGGCCAGCGACATCCCGGCGATCACGAAGAAGCAGGCCGACGACTTCTACGCGCTCTACTACCAGCCGCAGAACATCACGCTGATCCTCGTCGGCGACTTCGAGCCGGCCGCGGCGGAGGCGATGGTGACGAAGTATTTTGCGCGCATTCCCCGGGGCACCCAGCCGCCGCCCGAGGTCATCACGCAGGAGATTCCGTCGCTGGGCGAGAAGCGCTACTTCGCCGAGGCAGAGACGAACCCGCAGGTGGACATCTACTGGAAGACGGTGCCATTCGGCCACCGCGACGGTTACGCGCTCGACGTGCTCCAGCAGATCCTGAGCACCCGCACCGGCCGGCTCTACAAGGGTTTGGTGCTGGGCAGCGAAGTCGCCACCGAGGCCTACGCCAGCCAGGATTCCAAGAAGTGGGCCGGCGCCTTCAACATCGGCGGCGAGGCCCGTGACGGGAAGACGCCCGAGGACGTCGAGCAGGCCATCTACGCCGAGCTGACACGCCTCCAGAACGAGCCCGTGCCGGCGGAGGAATTGCAGAAGGTGAAGAACCAGTTCGCGGCCGGCGAATACCGGAAGCTCTCGGCAAACTTCCCGATCTTCATGCAGGTGCTCTACAGCGAGGGCCTGGGCGACTGGCGCGAGGTCAACGAGAACGGCCCGAAGATCCAGGCCGTGACCGCCGAGGACATCGTGCGTGTGGCCAAGAAATATTTCGTCCGCGAGAACCGCACCGTCGGCATCTACACGCGTAAGGCCGGCACCGGGGCGAAGGACGAGGATCCGGACTTCGCCGGCCTGAGCGCCGAGCAGAAGCCGGTCGTTCGCCGGATCATGGATTCGCTCCAGGCCGAGACCGACGTCGCCAGGCTCAAACAGGCGCTCGAACAGATGCAGGCGCAGGCCGCCGGCGGCGACCCCAAGCGCCAGCCCATGCAGAAGCTGATTGCCAAGAAGTTCGCCGCGCGGATCGCGGAACTGGAGAAGAAGTAACCGAAAGGCTGTCCATGAATGCGTTCGACGAAATCAAGATGGCAGTGCCGGAGCTGAGTCCGGCGGAACGGCAGCAACTTTATGAGCTGCTCCGCGAACCCGTGGAACTTGCGCCCGGGATCTCCAGCACCTCCGGCGTCTGCGGCGGCGATGCCTGCATTCGCGACTTCCGCCTGCCGGTGTGGCAACTGGAAGAGGCCCGCCGGATGGGCAGCAGCGAGCAGGACCTCCTCGCGGCCCACCCATTCCTGTCCGCGGACGATCTCCGGAACGCCTGGACTTATGTGGCGTCCAACCGCGAGGAGATTGAACGCTGCCTCCATGAGAATGCGGAGGAAGCCGGAGGGCTCTGACTATGGCCCGCCTGCTGGCCGACGAGGACTTCCCCATGCCTGTGGTGAACCAGCTCCGACAACTCGGCCATGATGTTTGGGCCGTGGTCGAATCCGACAAGGCCGGCTCCCGCTGGCCGGACGAGGAGGTCTTTCGCGAAGCCCAACGCCAGCAGCGCGCCATCCTGACGTTGAATCGCCGCCATTTCCTCAGCCTGCACCGTCACCATCCGGTCCACTGCGGCCTGATTCTCTGCACGCACAATCCCGATTCCCTCAATTTCGCCGCCCAACTCCACGAGAAACTGATGCAGACACCGCTCCTGAACAACCAGTGCCTCCGCATCTACCGCCCCTCACCCTGATCATGCACCTGTTCCTGATTCGCAGCCTCGCCCTGCTGAGCCTTCCCGTCGCCGTGCTGGCCGCCGACATCCCCGACCGGCCGGAGAAACTTGCCTTTCCCCCGCTCACCTTCGAGCCGCCCAACCCGGCTGACTACCGCGTCCAGCTCAAGGCCGGGCCGGTTGCCTACGTGGTCGCTGACAAGACCTTGCCGCTGGTCAACGTCAGCATCTTGGCGCGAACCGGCGGCTACTTGGATCCGCAGGGCATGGAAGGCGTCGCCGAATTCACCGGCTACCTCCTCGCCCGCGGCGGCACGGAGTCACGGAAGGCCGAGGAACTCGAGGAACGCCTGGCCTTTCTCGCCGCGAGCCTCAGCTCGGGCGTGGGCGACGATTCCGGCTCGGTGAACCTGAACCTGCTGTCCAAGGACTTGCCCGAGGGGCTCGCCATCCTCCGCGAGGTGCTGACTGCCCCGCGGTTCCAGCAGGACAAGCTGGACCTCTACCGCCAGCAGAGTTTGCAGGGGATGAAGCAGCGCAATGACGATTCCAGCGCCATCGACGCCCGCGAGCGCGAGATGCTGGCCTACGGCACGAACTTCTGGGCCTGCCGTTACACGACCCAGAAGAGCATCGAGGCGATCAACCAGGAAGCGGTGCGCGCGTTTCACCGGAAATGGTTCGTGCCATCCAACTTCGTCGTGGCGGTGAACGGCGACTTCGACCGCGACGCCATGGTCGCCAAGCTGGAAGAGCTCTTCGCCAACTGGCCGTTCAAGGGCGAAACGCCGCCGCCGATCCCGGCGGACACGGCGATGGCCAAGCCCGGGGTTTACGTGGTCAACAAGGACGTCAACCAAGGGCGCGTGGTGATCATGCTCCCCGGCGTGAAGCGCGATGATCCCGACTTCCCCGCCTTGCAGGTCATGAACGACATCCTGGGCGGCGGCGGCTTCACCTCGCGCATCATGAACCGGGTGCGTTCCGACGAGGGCCTGGCTTACGGCGCCGGCAGCGCGTTCCCCGGCGGCATCGAATACGCCCGGCCGTTCCAGGCGAGCTTCGCGTCCAAGTCGCGCACCGTCGCCTACGCCGCGAGCATCGTGCTGGAAGAGATGAAGAAGATCACCGAGCAACCGGTGTCCGACGAGGAACTGAACACCGCCAAGCGTTCGTTCATCGACACGTTCCCGGAGAACTTCAATACGAAGGGTAAGGTGGCCGGGCTGTTTGCCCGCGAGGAATTCACCGGCCGCTTCGCGAAACAGCCCGACTTCTGGAAGAAGTGGCGCGGCCAGATTGAAGCGGTGGACCGGGCAACCGTGCAGCGCGTCGCCAAGGACCGGCTCCACCCCGACAAGGTCGTGGTGCTCGTCGTCGGCCAGAAGGACGAGATCCTCAAGGGACATCCCGACCACGCCGCCCAACTGGAAAAGCTCAGCAGCGGCGGGATCATGGAACTGCCCCTACGCGATCCGCTCACGATGGAACCGCTGGCGAAGGACGCCAACAAACCGGCCGCGGCGAACTGAGGCGAGCGCCGGCTGATGGCCGCGGCGTCGCCTTACTTCGCCGTGCCTTGGATCACGAGGCGCAACTGCTCGACGAGGGCGACCGTTTCGAAGGGCTTCTGGATGAAGCCGGCCAGTCCCTGGCCGGCAAAGCGGGAGGTGGCCTCCAGTTCGCTGAAGCCGCTCATCAGCAGCACGGGCAGCGTGGGGTGAATCTTCCGCAGTTCCTCGAACGTCTGCTGCCCGTCCATCCGGGGCATGGTCAGGTCCAGCAAGACCGCCGCGATGGCTGACGGATTCTCCGCGAGCAGGGCGATCGCCTCGCTGCCGCTGGCGGCGGACACGGTTTCAAACC
>JBIIUN010000259.1:0-7307 GCA_044339945.1 Kapaibacterium sp. (SeqCode) | reverse complement strand
GACTCCTCGGAACCGACCAAGGGCGTCAATTCCCGCAGCAGAAAATAAGCATGCACGTAACAGGGCAGGGCGGTCTGGCGGTCCAACGTCGCTTCGGCGAGGCGGGCGTGCCCGAGGAGAATTTGGACCAAACCGGCGGCACGACTGCTCCAAGTATTGCCGCCCTGCTGGAGCAACTGGAGCAGGTTCGGAGGCGCGAGCCGGACGATGAAATCCAAGTCCAAGCCGACGTGCTGGCGACACAGTTCCCGGCATTCGTCGAGCGCCTCCGGGCCCTTCCCGTGGTCGGCCTTGACGATCAGCGCCGCCATGGCGGTTCCGATCTGCTCGGCCAGGCGCAGGATGTAGTCGTTGCGGAGCATCCGGAGATTCAGTGCGCGGCGCCCGCGGTGCCGTTCTGAGTTGCGCGTTCCGCGATGCGGTCGAGGCCGGCGAGCTTCTCGTCCACCTTGTCGGCGATCTTGCCGTTGCGGATCTCGATCCGCCGGGGCGTGACCGCGGCGATCTCGGGGTTGTGCGTGACCAAGATCACCGTCCGGCCCTCCTTCGAGAGGCGCCGGAACAGGGCCAGGATCACTTCGCCGGTGTGGGTGTCCAAGTTGCCGGTCGGCTCGTCGGCGAGGATGATTTTCGGGTCGTTCACCAGCGCGCGGGCGATGGCGACCCGCTGCTGTTGGCCGCCGGAAAGTTGGGACGGACGGTTCTTCAGGCGATTGCCCATCTCGACGGCGTCCAACGCCTTGAGAGCCCGTTCCCGGCGCTCCTTGGCGCTGACGCCGGCGTAGATCATGGGCAGTTCGACATTCTGCACCACGTTCAGCTTGGGCAGCAGGTTGAAGAACTGGAACACGAAGCCGATCTTCTTGTTCCGCAGCTGCGCGAGCTGGGTCTGGGAAGCGTTCTGGGATTCGACCCCATCCAGTTTCACGGTGCCCTTCGACGGCGTGTCGAGGCAGCCGACGATGTGCATCAGGGTCGATTTGCCGGAACCGGAGGGGCCGATGATGGAGATGAACTCCCCTTCGCCAATGTCCACCGACACGTCGTCCAGCGCGCGGATCTCCTCGCCGCCGAGGTGGTAGATCTTGCTGATGTTGCGGAGTTCGAGCAGCGCCACGGCAGGAAAGTTCGGGTGGGAATTTCGGGAGGGGAAACGGGAGCCGGCAACCGTCAGCGGGTGGAAGCCTGCTGCGCCTTGGTCGCGGCCGGCGCCGTCGAGCCGCTGCCGGCGGCCCCGACCTTCGCCGGGGTGGGCTCCGGCTTCTTGTTGGCGCTCTTGGCGCGATCCTCGAGTGAAACCACCTCGCCGGCCTTCAGCCCGCTGGTGACTTCCGCGAAGAAGTAATCGCTGACGCCGATGGTGATCTTCCGGCGTTCCCATTCCTCGCCGGACTTCACCCAGGCGAACCGCTCCTGCTGCTTGGTCTCCTGGTTAAACTCGGTGAAGACGGCGGCGAGCGGGGCCGAGACCACGTTGTCCGCGCTGGCGACGGGGATCGAGATGTTGGCGGTCATGCCCGGACGCACGCGGCGGTCCACGTTCTTCAGGAGGATGCGCGCGGCGAACCCCTTGATGTTGTTCTTGATCGTGGCCTGCGGGGCGATGCGTTCGACCCGGCCGACAATCTTGAGGCCGGTGACGGCTTCCACGGTCACCTCGACCTCCTGCTCCACCTTCAGGCGGGTCACGTCGGCCTGGTTGATGTGGGCGTTGATGATCAGGTCGTTGAGGTTGGCGATGGAAAGGACTTCGGTGCCGGAATTGAAGCCGCCGGAGCCACTCACGGCCTGGCCGATGGAGACGGGCCGGGTCAGCACGGTGCAGTCAAACGGGGCGACCACCACGGTCTTGCGCAGGCGTTCCAGCACCAGGTCCAGGGTGCGTTGGGCGCGGTCGAGAGAATTTTTGGTCAACTCAAAGGCGGTCTTGGAATCCTGGAACAGCTCCAGGGAGATCAGCTTGCCCTCGAACAATTCCTTGGCGCGTTCGTAGTTCCGCTCGGCCTGCTCGATTTCGAGCTTGGTTCGGGCCACGGCGGTTTCCTGGGACTGTTTTTCGGTCTGGAGTTCGCGGTCATCCAGTTTGAAGAGCAGCTTGTCCTTCGGGACCGTGTCGCCGACGTCCACGGTGAGCACCTCGATCTTGCCGTTGACCTCGGGGCGCACGGAGACCTGCTCGGCCGGGGTGATCTCGCCGGCGGCGCTCACGGCGAACCGGATGTCGCGCGTCTCGATCTCCGCGGTGCTGGGCCGGGCGGTGGCGGCACCGGCCGCGGCCTGGGCCGCCCCCTGCTTCTGCTGCCAGAAAAACCACCCGCCAACCGCGAGGGCGGCAATGAGAAGAAGTGTTCCGAGGGCTTTCATGCGATCTGTCCGCCGAGGCTATAGTTAATACGCATACGTGCAATTGGCTTTTCCACATCCCGACGTGACGGCAGGGTTGTGACTCCGGCGGTTGGGCCGGTAACTTGGGGCCGACGCACATGGACTTGGTTGAATTCATCCCGCCTTTCGCCGCGGCATTGCTGATTGCGCGCTGGCTTGCCGAAACCGCCCTCGGTGCCCTGAACCAGCGGCACGTGGAGGCGCATGCGGCCGAGGTCCCGGCGGCGTTCCGCGACACCGTGACGCCGGAAACCTACCGCAACGTCGTCGAATACACGCTGGCGAAGCTGCGCTTTGGCCGCTGGGAAGATGGCTGGTCCACGGTCGTCGGGCTCGCGGCGCTGTTCAGCGGCTTGTTCCCGTGGAGCCTCGAATGGGTGCAGGGCCGGCTGGGGGAATCCGCCTGGGCCAGCGCCGCCTGGCTGTTCGGGCTGGGCGTGGTGCTCACCTTGCCTGGGCTGCCCTTCGACTGGTGGAGTCAATTCCGGCTGGAACAGCGTTTTGGCTTCAACACGACCACGGCGAAGCTTTGGTGGCTCGACCGCGTGAAGGGCCTACTGCTGGCTGCCGTGCTCGGTTACCCGCTGCTGGCGCTGATCGTGAAGCTCTTCGGCTGGATGGGCACACAGTGGTGGCTTTGGGCCTGGGGCGCGATGATGGCGTTCCAATTGGTCATGATGGTGCTGGCCCCGGTCGTCATCCTGCCGCTGTTCAACAAGCTGACGCCGCTGGCCGAGGGCTCCTTGCGGGATCGCCTGCTGAAACTGGGCGAACGCACCGGCTTCTCGGCCAAAACGATCCTCGTGATGGACGGCTCGAAACGTTCCCGCCATTCCAACGCCTTCTTCACGGGTTTTGGCCGATTCCGCAAAATCGTGTTGTTCGACACCCTCATTGCGCAGCTCAGCGAGCCAGAACTGGAAGCGGTGCTGGCCCACGAAGTCGGGCATTACAAGCGCGGGCACATCCCCAAGATGCTGGTCTGGGGGGCGCTCAGCTCGCTGGCGGGCTTCTGGGTGGTGGCGGTGCTGGCCCGGTCGCCGTGGTTCACGGAGGGCTTCGGCTTTGCCCCGGACAGTGGCATTGCACCCACGTTGCTCCTGTTTGCGTTGCTCAGCGGTGCGGTGACGTTCTGGCTGTCGCCGCTGACGAACCTCCTTTCCCGGCGGCATGAATTCGAGGCCGACGCCTACGCCGCCAACGCCATGGGCGAGTCGGTTTCACTGGTCGGCGCGCTGCGGAAGCTGACCGAGAAGAATCTCTCGAACCTCACGCCGCACCCCCTGTTCAGCGCCTGGCATTACTCGCATCCGACGCTGCTGGAGCGGGAGACCGCGGTGAAGGCCGTGAAGCTCTCCGCGGCCCCGGCCTAGCAATCTGAGGTTTCCGGCCAATTGCCAATCCAACCCACGCTCGCCCGGATGTATCCCGATACCAAAGCCGCGCGTGATCGTTGGGTGCTGGCGCAACGGCCCGCGGCGCTGCTGGCGAGTCGGGTAACCGCTGCCGGCCATGGCCCCAGCTGGTTTTCCGAGGCCGAAACGGACGCCGCCGGCCGCTCCCGCGACTGCCTGACCGTCCTGCTGCGGAACCCCGAATGCCCGTGGCGCTGCGTGTTCTGCGACCTGTGGCAGCACACGGCGCCCCGCGGCCAAGCCGCGGAACCCATCGGTGACCAAATCCGCCGGGCCCTCGCCGAAACCGAGGGACAGGGCAGGGACTGGGCGAAGCTCTACAACGCCGGTTCGTTCTTCGATGCCGGCGCGATTCCGTCCGCGGAATTGCCGGGCATCGCCGAACTTTGCCGCCCGTTTGCCCGGGTGATCGTGGAATGCCATCCCACGCTGGTCCGGCCCCCGGTCTTGGCGTTTCGCGACCAGATTCGCCCCGCTCAACTCGAAGTGGCGCTCGGCCTCGAAACCGCCCACCCGGAAACCTTGGCCAAGCTCAACAAGGGCATCACGCCCGACGATTTTGCCCGTGCCGCGGGTTTACTCCGCAACGGCGACGTGGACGTCCGGGCATTTGTCCTGGTGCGGCCGCCGTTCCTGGAGCCCGCGGCGGGCTTGGATTGGGTGTTTCGCTCCCTTGAATTCGCCTTTGCCGCCGGCGCCTCGGTGGTTTCGCTGATCCCGACCCGGCTCGGCAACGGCGCCTTGGAGGCCCTGGCCGCCGCCGGGCAATTCGTGCCTCCGACGTTGGCGGAACTCGAGGCCGCGCTCGAATTCGGGCTCCGCCTCGGCCGCGGACGGGTGTTCGCCGACCTGTGGGAACTGGACCGCTGGGCCGCCTCGGAAACCAACTTCACGGCCCGCCGCAACCGGTTGGCCGAAATGAATCGCCGCCAAGTGGTGCTGCCTGCGCCCGGCACCTGACCTCGCCCAACTCACCGAATTCGCCCCGCTTCAAGCCGGGAGGGCAGCCCCGGTCATTTGCCCGTCGCCAGCTGGCTGAGGATTTGGTCGCGGAGATTGGTCGAGGTGATCAAGCCCACCAATTCCAGTCCCAGATCGGAACGGCCCTGCCGACCAAGGCGAAGGGCACAATCGGCCGCCACGTTGTCCCGCAAGTTCATGGCGTTGATCCCCAGCAAGGCCTCCCGGATGAGCTCGGGCAGCGACGAGTTGGCCGCTTCCAGGGCGAGCGCCGCCAACGTCTGGTCGCGCAGGTTCACCGAGGTGATCTGGCTGGCGGCCCCGAGGCGGGCCCGCAAGTCGTCGGCTGAGGCGACCGGTGGGGGAATCTCCATCGGGTCCGGCTGCGGTCGCAGCGCGCGGGGCACCGAGCAGCCGGCGAGGCCCAGCAGCACGACCAAGCCAAGGCGGGAGAAGCAGGTGGACTTCATGCGGACGAAGCCTCCTCCGGGGCGGGAAGAATTGCCAGCCGGCAGCAGGGGTGGCCAGGAACCCCACGGTTTCGCAAATTTTCCTTCGCCTGTCCCGGTTCCGCCGTGTTCCATCGCGCCGCTTTTCGACCATGCCGACACAGACCGAGGCTAGTGGCACCGGCAATTTCGCCGGGACCGTGAGGGCAGGCGCATCCGCCTGCCGCCGTTGCGTTGGCGGCCCAGTTTTTTCCGTCCATGCCAAAGCGCACTGACATCCACAGCGTCCTCATCATCGGCGCCGGCCCGATCATCATCGGCCAGGCGTGCGAGTTCGACTACTCCGGCACCCAGGCGTGCAAGGCGCTCCGCGAAGAGGGCTACCGCGTCGTCCTCGTGAACTCCAACCCGGCCACCATCATGACCGATCCGGAGTTCGCCGACCGCACCTACATCGAGCCCATCACGCCCGAGGCCGTGGAGAAGATCATCCTCCGGGAGAAGGAGGAGATGGCCCGGCTCGGCGCCACCGGCAAGCTGGTGCTCCTGCCCACGCTCGGCGGCCAGACCGCGCTGAACACCGCCATGAAGCTCCACCACAACGGCGCCCTCGAGCGCCACGGCGTGGAGATGATCGGCGCCAAGGCCGACGCCATCCAGAAGGGCGAGGACCGCCAGGTGTTCAAGGACCTCATGCTCTCCATCGGGCTCGACGTCCCCGTCAGCGGCACCGCCCACAACATGGACGAGGCCCGTGCCGTCGCCGAGAAGATCGGCCGCTTCCCCGTCATCATCCGGCCCGCTTACACCCTCGGCGGCACCGGCGGTGGCATCGGCTACAACCGCGAGGAGTTCGAGGAAATCGCCAAGCGCGGCATCGACCTCTCCCCGGTCAACGAGGTCCTCATCGAGGAATCCCTCCTCGGCTGGAAGGAATACGAGATGGAGGTCATGCGCGACCGCGCGGACAACTGCGTCATCATCTGCTCCATCGAGAACTTCGACCCGATGGGCGTCCATACCGGCGACTCCATCACCGTCGCCCCGATCCAGACGCTCACCGACAAGGAATTCCAGATCATGCGCGACCAGAGCTTCGCCGTGATCCGCGCCGTCGGCGTCGAGACCGGCGGCTCCAACATCCAGTTCGGCGTCAACCCGGACACCGGCCGCATGGTCATCATCGAGATGAACCCGCGCGTCAGCCGCAGCTCGGCGCTCGCGTCCAAGGCCACCGGGTTCCCCATCGCCAAGATCGCCGCCAAGCTGGCCGTCGGTTACCTGCTCGACGAGATCCGCAACGACATCACGCGCGAGACCCCGGCCAGTTTCGAGCCGACCATCGACTACGTCGTCACCAAGATTCCGCGCTTCGCCTTCGAGAAGTTCCCGCAGGCCGACCCCACGCTCACCACGCAGATGAAGAGCGTCGGCGAGGCCATGGCCATCGGCCGCACGTTCAAGGAATCGCTCCAAAAATGCCTCCGCTCGCTGGAAATCGGCCGGAGCGGCCTTGGCGGCGACGGCAAGGCGTGGCGGATCGGCACCGAGGTCTATGGCGACCGCGACGTGCTTCCGCGCGACGTCATCAGCCGCAAGCTGAGCGTGCCCAACGCCGAACGAATCTTCTTCATCCGCCACGCCCTGCGGGCTGGCTTCACCATCGAAGAAATCTTCAGCCTCACGAAGATTGACCGCTGGTTCCTCGTGCAGATCAAGGAGATCGTGGATTTCGAGGAAGTGCTGGCTGGGGCGGGAAACTGAGGCGATGAAGGTTCGCGAGGCCATCCAGCTGATCGAGGACGACGGCCGGTTCCTCGTCCGGACTCGCGGCAGCCATCGCCATTTCAAGCACCCGACCAAGCCCGGCGTGGACATTCCAGTATCCTCAAGCAGTCAGGATTGAAGGATTGAACTATGCGCTACGCCATCGTCATCGAACGCGGAGACACCAGCCACGGAGCCTATGTGCCCGACCTGCCCGGCTGTGTTGCGGTAGGCGAAACCCGTGAAGAGGCCGTGAAGCTCATCCATGAAGCCTTTGAAGCCCACCTGGAGATGCTCCGCGAAGAGGGCGAGCCGTTGCCGGAATCCCGCA
>JBIIUN010000200.1:0-8603 GCA_044339945.1 Kapaibacterium sp. (SeqCode) | reverse complement strand
TGGAGCTTGACCTCCGCCTGGGTAACGAGGCTGAAGGCGGTGATCGCCAGACCGAAGGAAAGCCAGCGAACGCCGGCGAGGGCGGCCGGCGGGCACACAGAGGGGAAACGCATGGGCTTGTTAAACGCGAAGTCGGCGCGAGGGTCAATCCGCCCGCGGGAAAAGCGTGGTGCCGGCGGCTGTTCCTCCGCGAATTCAGGCCGGGCGGGTCGCCTTGGAACCGCCGAGCAACCGGGCCGGCAGCAGGAAGATGGCGCGAAACAACGCCACGGCGCCTTCGACGACGTGGAACGCGAGGCGGAACGGCAGGCTAAGCAGCCAAACGAATGGGAACGCGAGCAACACCAGCAGCGCGAGCGGCCAGCAGAGGAGGAACAACAGGCACCAGCCGACGAGGAAGAGTAGCAACTTCATGCCCAGAGCACCCGGGTGTGCCGGCCGGAGTTTCAGCCGAATTCGCCACGCATCGCGCTGGCGCGTTTTCCCGCCCGGGCCAACACTCGGCGGACGCGCGCCGCGCCGCTGACGATGAAGCCATTCCAAGCCATTGCTGCCATGTCGGAGAACCGGGTCATCGGCCAGGCCGGCCGAATTCCTTGGCACCTGCCGGAGGACTTCAAGTGGTTCAAGCAGGCAACCATGGGGGGGATCTTGGTGATGGGCCGGAAGACGTTCGAGTCGATCGGCCGCCCGCTCCCGGGCCGCGATACGGTGATCCTCAGCCGCTCGGGTTTTACGGCTCCGGGGACCCGAACCGTGCCGTCCGTCGAGTCCCTCGACCAACTGCTCGCTGGCGACCCGCGGCCGGTGTGGATTGCGGGCGGCGCCGAAATCTATTCCCTCCTGCTGGGCCGGTGCGCGCAGCTGTTCCTGACCCGGGTGAAGCGGACCGTCGAGGGAGACGCCTTCTTTCCGCCGTTTGAAGGGGACTTCGTCGAGGCGGAAACGGTCTTGGATCACCCGGACTTCTCGGTGCTCCGGTTTGAGCGAAAAGGTCAGCCATGATTTTCGGAATCCTCCGTTTCACCAGCCTACTGATGGGTTTTGCCCTCGCGGCCCTCGCGGCCCCGCTGCCGGCTAGCCTGCGGACCCTTTCACCGCAGACGGATTTCGTCCGGTCCACCAACCAGTTTGGGGAGATCGTGCTGGCATCGGTGCCGGTCCTGCCGGCGGGCGGCTGGGATGAATTGGTCGTCTCGTGGAATGCCGGAACCAATCTGACTTTCCTGGTCGAGGCGCAGGCCGGATGGACCAACGGGATGGCGAGCACCTGGTATTCGCTGGGATATTGGTCCATGCATGGTCGGCGCGGTTCGCCCAAGGCGTTTTCCGACAAGGACGGCGAAGTGGACACCGATATCCTGCGGGTCCTGCGGCCGGCAGTCGGCGCCCGCGTGCGCTTTACCCTTCAGGGTTCCGCCGCGGAATTCCGGCGCGCAACCTTGGCGTTTGTCCGACGCCAAGCGGACGCGGCCGAGCGCCCGCCGGACCGCAGTGCCTGGGGCAAGGTGCTGGCGGTGCCGGTGCGCACGCAGGCCGAGTTTCCCGAGGGCATCGACAAGTGGTGCAGCCCCACGAGCACGAGCATGCTGCTGGAATTCTGGTCCCGGGAGCTGAGTCGGCCGGAGTGGAACCATTCGGTGCCGGCCACGGCGGCGGCGGTCTTCGATCCGGGCTGGGACGGCACCGGCAATTGGCCGTTCAACACCGCCTTCGCCGGCGCGCAGCCCGGCCTCGGCGCGTGCGTGAGCCGGTTCAACGATCTCACCGACTTGGAGCGGTGGGTGGGCCAAGGAATGCCGGTGGCCGCCTCGGTCAGCTACGCGCTGCTCAAGGGACGTCCCCAGTCGGAAAAAGGCGACGGGCACCTGGTCGTGGTGCGGGGCTTCACGGCGGAAGGCGACGTGGCCATCAACGACCCGGGTGTTCGCCGCGCGCGAGTTCAGCAAACGATCCCGCGGGCCGACTTCGCCCGGGCTTGGGCCCATTCGCGCCGCACGGTTTATCTCGTCTGGCCGGAAAACCGGCCGACTCCGGCCGGCGAGTGTTTTCCCTGACGTTCAGTCGGTCGGTGCGGGGCGCTTCTCGCCGGTCAGTTCCAGATAGGTGCGGTCCAGCCAACGAAGCTGGGGCAGGAACAGGAAGCGGGTTTCGATTCCCTTGAAGGCCGCGAGCGCCTTGGCCTTGTCCCGGCGTTTGGCGTGGAGGTCGAAGAGGGCGCAGTTCCGTTCGGTCAGCAGGTAGGCGTCCACTTCGTCGATCTTGACCTTGGCGAGCAGTTCCTCGGCGTCGTCGAGGCGGTCGTTGAGGATCAATGCCTGGGCGTGATTGATCTGCATCCCGACGTCGTCCGGGCGGCCGGCGAGGGCCTGCAAGGTGAGCTGGACCGCAAGCGGCGCGTTGGTGCGTTCCATTAGGAGCATCGCCGCGTAGTTGCTGACGAACACCGGTTCGTTGGTGTTGAGCAAATAGCCCCGGGCCGCGGCCTCCCGCATGGTGTCAAACTGCCGCGCCTCATACGCGGCGCCCACGACGGCGAACCAATACATCGCCTGGTTGCCATAGGCTTTTTCGACCGCGCCCAAGAGCCGCGAAGCCAGGATCGGATACCCCAGCGTCGTGAGCTGGCGGGCAACCGAGAAGCTCAGCAGCGGATTGGTGGTGGGTGCTTCCGCCGCCCGGGTGAAAGCGGTCAAGGCAGCTTCCCTTCGTTCGGTGCGGAGGGCCGAAAGCCCCTCGAGAAACCAAGCGTAGCCGGCCAGGTCCTCGCGGAGCATCTGGTTTTGGCGCATCCGCACCGCTAGTTCCCGCAAGTCTTCCCACTGCTGCAAATCGATCAGCAGATTGGCTGACTGTTCCCACAGGTCCGGGCGGAAGGCGAAGGCGGGCAGGTGTTGATCCAATAGCTTCGCCGCATAGTTCTTGGAACCCAGCTGGATCAGGGTTTCGGCCATTTCTCGAAGATCGATCGGCGTCTCCGGCGGCCGGGAAAATCCGCGCGCGAGATCGGCGGCTTTGGCGGACTGACCGGTGGCAACCAGCAGCCGCCAGTAGATGACGTGGTCCTTCACCCGGTCCGCATGATGATCGATCAGCGTGTTGAGGCTCTTTTCGTAGGCTGCGGTGTCGCTCAGGGAAACGGCGATCGGCAGGCTCAACCGATTGGCCAGGTCGCGGGTGGAGGACTCATTGCGGGCGGCCTCCAAATCCTCCCGCCCGGTGCGGATCTGGCCCGGGGGGCCCCAGCCTGATTGCCATGCGGCCCGGACGACTTGCATCTCACGGTCTCCCGTCAGGACATTGCTGTAGGCAGGCCAGATCTCGCCGAACTGATCCATGCGGTTCAAGTGGAACAATGACTTGAGATGGATCGCGGCCAATTGCGGGGGCAGGTTGGTTGCCCTGGGGCTGAGCAGGCCGGTTGCATAGTCATCGAGCGAGTATTTGGCGAACAGTTTGGCCGCCAGCTCCAGGGCGACATCGTTGGTCTGGGTCAGTTTCAGGAACCACATCGAATAGGTGGCTCCGGCCGCCAGGAACTCCCGCCGGGTGGCCGGAAAATCGACTACCATCCGCACCGCGCTCTCGACGTAACGGGCATCGCCCGGGTTGTTTTGGATCGCCGCCCGCCACGAAAGCAGGGCTTCGTTGAACTTCCCCGCTTTTTCCTGGGCCCGGGCGGTCCGGGCCAAGGACCAAGCCTGGAGCACGTCCAGGCCGCTCATGGTATACGCGGGGATCACCCCGTCGGGTGTCGAGGTATACATCTTGGGCAGGAATAGCCCGAGAAACACGAGGAACAGCACCAACAGGAGGGTGGCGGCGCGAAAGTAGCGTTCGAAGAAAACCTGCCGGAGCAGCGATGATCCCTCGATGAACTCGGAGGGCAGCGCGTTGTCTTCCGGGTCGGTCGGCGGCGGCTTGGGAAGGTCACTCATGCTCGGTAAAGATTCAGCGTTGCAGCGGCGCGACCCGCAAGAATTCGGCCGTTCCCACTGCCCGCACGTCGACTGCCGGCAAAACGGCCGGCAGCAAGCAGAAGCCGCCGGCTTGGACCGTGACGGTCCCGAAATCGCCAAGCACCTCCAATGATCCGACGGTGACGGCCAGGACGACAGGCCCCTGCTGCCTTGGGTTCACGGACAGGCTGGTCGCGGCCGGCAGCCGCAGGTGGTGGATGTGGAATAGTTCATGCCGCACCAACTCCCGGCTCTGGGCCGCGCCCTCGGGTTTCCAGACCGAATCCACCAGTCCGGGTTCAAAGTCGGCGAAGTCGATCGAGGCGAGCGATTGCGCGACGTGCAATTCCCGCGGTCGGCCGTCGAGCCCGACGCGGTTCCAATCAAACACCCGGTAAGTCGTATCCGAATTCTGCTGGATCTCGAAGATGACGTTGCCGCGGCCGAGGGCATGCACCCGCCCGCTGGGCACGAACATCGTGTCGCCGGCCCGCACGGGAACCACGTGGAAACAGCCCGCAACCGAACCGTCGGCCACCGCCCGCTCGAAGTCCGCGCGGGTCACCCCGGGTTTCAGGCCCACATAGAGTTTCGCCCCGGGTTCCGCCGCGGCGACAAACCACATCTCGGTCTTCGGTTCCCCCTTCAACTCCGCCGCCAACCGGGCCGGCGGATGAACCTGCAACGACAGGTCATCCTCACAGTCGAGGATCTTGATCAGCCACGGAAACCGTTCCCCCGGAAGCACCGGCCGACCGAGAACTTCAGCGCCGTGTTGCTCCATCAGCCAGCGCAGGTCACGACCGGCCAACGGACCGTTGGCGATCTCGGAAACTCCCTCGGGCCGATCCGTGACTTCCCAGGATTCGCCGATGGTTTTTCCGGCCGGCAAACCTTTGCCGTAAAGGGAGGACAACCGGCGGCCGCCCCAGACGCGCTCCTTGAAGATCGGTTGAAACGTAAGCGGATACAGCACAGGGCGGGAATCAGGCGGCCGCGACGGCCGGTTCGGTCACGTGCCCGAAGGCGCGGAATTTGCCGTAGCGGGAACGCAGGCGGTCCGCCACGGACATCGCCTTGAGCTCGCCAAGGTGCCGGAGGAGCGCCGTCTTCAGGGTAACGGCGGTCGCCGTCGCGTCGTTGTGGGCGCCGCCCAGCGGCTCGGCCACCACGTCATCCACGAGGTTCAGTTCCCGCAGGTGGTTGGCCGTGATCTTCAGGGCCTCGGCGGCCTTCGGCGAGGCCGACCGGTCTTTCCACAGGATGGCCGCGCAACCTTCCGGGCTGATGACCGAATAGTAGGCGTTCTCCAAGATCAGGACCCGGTCCGCGACCCCGATGCCCAGCGCGCCGCCGGAACCGCCTTCGCCGATGACGGCCGCAATGAGCGGCACCTCGAACAGCATCATTTCCCGCAAATTGACCGCGATGGCTTCGCCGATGTGACGTTGCTCCGAGCCGATGCCCGGGTAGGCGCCGGCGGTGTCGATCAGGGTGACGATCGGCAGGCCGAACTTGTCCGCCAAGCGCATCAGCCGCAGGGCCTTCCGGTAGCCCTCCGGGTGGCCGGACCCGAAGTTGCGCAGGATGTTCTCCTTGGTTTCGCGGCCCTTTTGCGTGCCGATCACGACGACCCGTTCGTCCCCCAGCTTGGCAAAGCCGCCCACGAAGGCGCGGTCGTCGGAATACATCCGGTCGCCGTGCAGCTCCTCGAACTCGGTGAAGGCCAACCGGAGGTAATCCAGCGTGTAGGGCCGTTTCGGATGCCGGGCCAGCTGGACCCGCTGCCACGGTGTCAGGTTGGTGAAGATGATCCGGCGCGCCTCCGCGATCTTGCTCTCCAGCAGGTGGATTTCCTCCTCCCAGCTGATGCCCAAGGAATGCTGCTCCGGATGCTGCTTGAGTTCCTCAAGCTTCTTCTGGAGTTCAACGATCGGCTTCTCGAATTCGAGGTAGTGCTTCATCGCGGCGACGGTCAATTCGCTGACGGATGCCAGCCTACGGAACGAACGGGGTAAAACGCAATTCGCGTTTTACCCCGTCCCGCTGCGGGCTCGTGACGTTCGCCCAGGCTCAGTTCGGACTGGCGGAAACCTTCTCGACGAAGGTCTTGGCCTTGGCGACGAAGTCGTCCGGGCTCTTGGCGAACTCGCCGCTGTCGGTCTCGATCGCCATCACGCCGGGCCAATTGGTTTTCTTGAGTTCCGCGAGCAGGCTTTCCAGCTTCGCCTGGCCGGCGCCGATGTGCGTGTCGAACGCCACGTCGTCGCCCTGGGTCTTCTCCACCCGCTTGTCCTTGAGGTGGATGTCGAACACGCGGCCCTCGTATTCCTTGAACACCCGGGTGGGGTCCATCCCCGTCGACGCGATCCAGCCCGCGTCCATGCACACGCCCATGCGTTTGTCCCGGTGCTTGAGCAGGGCCTTCACGACCGCCGGATTGCCGTAAAGCGACCGGATGCCGTGGTTATGGATGGCGATCTTGATGTCGTATTCCTTCACCAGCTCCTCGAGGTTGTCCAAGATCTTGAAGTCGCCCGGCTCCACCACGATCACCTGGATGCCCATCAGCTTGGCGAACTCGAACAGCTTCCGGTTGTCCTCCTTGTCCAGTGACGTGCCCGCCACGCCAAACGTGTAAACCCGGAGCCCGGCCGCATCGAGAATGGCCTTCTTGCGTTTGGTCTCCTCCACCGGCGCCTTCGGGTCCATGTGGTTGCCGATCATCTGGAGATTCTTGATGCCGTGTTTCTTGGCAAATTCGACCACCTGCTCGAACTTCAGGTTCCGCAGGGTCCAGGTCTGGATGCCGAGCTGATCGCTCAATTCGGCGGCACGAAGGGAGTTGGCGGCCAGCAGGGCGGCCAACGCAACGGTCAGGCGGAAGATGTGTCTCATGGCAAAGCGGGAACCGCCGGAATTGATACGGGGACGAAACGATGGCGCAAGCGGTCATTCCTCCCAGCCGCCGGCGAGCACCGAACTCAGGATTCTCCGGGCCCCAAAAGTAGAGGACCCCCTCCACGGACGACTCGGGGGAAGCCATCTCGCAGAGGGGGTCGTATTTGGGGGAGGTTCAGCGAAGTTGTTAACTGGCCTCAGTATCCACCCATTTTGCCCTCCGCCTAGGCCAAAGATGTTGCAGGGCTGAGCATTTGACCTCTTTTTTTGCCGAAATGCGGTGGCTGCCGGCCAAAACGGTCGGTTGGCACCGTCCAAATCCCTCAACCGCCAGTCCGAGTCTTGAATCGGCGCAACCATGAGGACGGGGTTACCCCATACGCGTTGCGGAAATCGCGGGCCAATTGGCTCCGGTGCTCGTAGCCGAGATGATCCTGGGTGACCTTCACCGATTCCGTCTCCGCCAACAGAAGCCGGGCGGCGACCATCCGCTCGCGACGCAGCCACTGGGACAGCGACTCGCCAAACAAATCCCGGCATAGCCGCCGCAGGTGGGCCGCACTGATCCCAGCCGCTTCCGCCATCAGCGCCGGGCGGAACTTGGAATTCCGCGCCAGCAACGTCCACGACGACGCCCGGTTGGGGGCTTCAAAGCGGGTGCGGCGATTCATGGCGACGGCAGCGGCTGAACTGGTCGGCATCGTCAGCCGACAACCCCGCGGCAGCGCAAGGCAAAACGCGCCCGGCGCCGGGATATCAAGTGGCATCCCAAGGGATTCCACCATCGGCGCGGTTTTACTTCCATGGCCGGGGCGGCTTGACGTTGTTTTGGCAGTCGATGGCGGCGGCCGTGCGGGCGCGATCGAGGGCGCTCGCCGGCGTTCCCGGGGTGCCCCTCCTGAAGACCTTAGCCTCCGTTTCCGCGGTGGCCCCGAGCACACCCCCGCCGGCCCTGGCTTCAGTCGCCAAACGATTACCCGAACACAGGGGGCACCTTCCGCAACGACGGGCTTCCTTCCGCCGCATTCCTGGGGCACGCTCCCCGCACTCATGGGTGCTCAATGGAAACAGGCAGGCCGCGAGGCTGCCGCCCTCAAGAAGGGTCAGGTCGTCGGCAAACTCGTCCGCGAAATCATGGTCGCCGCCAAACTCGGCGGGGCGGAAGTGGACACGAACGCCCGGTTGGCCGTGGCCGTGGACAAAGCGAAGAAGGCCAGCGTCACCAAGGACACCATCGAGCGCGCCATCAAGAAGGGTTCCGGCCAGGACGCCGAGGCGATGACCATCGAACTGGTGACCTACGAGGGCTTCGGGCCGCACAAGGTGCCCGTGATTGTCGAGTGCCAGACCGACAACCGGAACCGCACCGCGCCCGACATGCGCCACCTGTTCAGCAAGGGCGGCCAACTGGGCCAGCCGGGTTCCATGAACTTCTTCTTCGACCGCTGGGGCGTCGTGGAAGCGACCCACACGGACAAGTCCCGTGATCCCGAGAGCGACGCCATCGAGGCCGGCGCGCAGAACGTCGAGCCGCTGGAAGCCGAGGAAATCCCGGAAGGCGCCATCGGTTCGCGTTTCCTCACCGACACGAAGGACCTGGGCGCCGTCACCAAGTGGCTGAAGGCCGCCGGCTGGGCGATTGCGGCGAGTGAGATGCGTTTCATCGCCAAGACGCCCGTCGAACTGAACGAGGCCGACAAGAAGCACGTCGTGGATTTCCTCCACTCGCTCGACGACCACGAC
>JBIIUN010000199.1:0-8633 GCA_044339945.1 Kapaibacterium sp. (SeqCode) | reverse complement strand
GCCGGGAAGGGCCGGTGGCCGGGAAGGGCCGGTGAACGGGGCTGACTGTAGTGCGGGGGCCGGTGGACACGACGATGACGCTCATGACTCTTCCGTCCTATCACGGCCGGGTTCGCCTCCGACATCGTCCCTTCGGACGAGGCGCCGGGGGTTTCCGCCTCCTCCTTTTGGACGATGTTGCCCGGCGGGCGGAACTGCGATAACCGCGGCGTGACCATGCCGGTTTCCACCGACCTCATCCGCGTCGCCCTCGTCGAGGACGACAGCCGCATCCGCGCCAGCCTGATCTCGTTGTTCGAGCTGGCAGAGGGCTACCGCTGCGTGAATGCCTTCGCCAGCGCGGAGGAGGCGCTCGCGGGCGCCGTGGCGGACATCGCCGACGTGGTGCTCATGGACATCAACCTGCCCGGCCGCTCGGGCATCGAATGCGTCGCGGAGCTGAAGCGCCGCAACCCGGCCCTGCTCGTGATCATGCTCACGGTGTATGAGGACGCGGACAAGATCTTCGCCGCGCTGCGGGCGGGGGCGAGCGGCTACCTGCTCAAGCGCACGCCGCCGGCGGAATTGCTGGAGGCCATCCGCGACGTGACGACCGGCGGCTCGCCCATGAGCAGCCTGATCGCACGCAAGGTGGTGGCGTCGTTCCAGGACGCGGGTTCCGCCCGGCCGGCCGCCGCGCCGCCGGCCGCGGTGCCATTGCCCAGCCTGACGCCGCGCGAACGGGAGATCCTCGACGCGCTGGCGAAGGGCCTCCTCTACAAGGAGATCGCCGAGCGCCTGGGCATCGGCGCGACGACGGTGCGCACGCACCTGCGGAGCATCTACGACAAGCTCCAGGTGCAGACCCGCACCGAGGCGGTGGTGCGGTATCTGGGGAACTGAGCGGCCGCGGGCGAAGCGCCCCTTGCCGGCGAGCTCCGGGGCCGGGGTTTCGTTCGCGCGTCCGCAACCGTCACCGAACCGCCGATTGACCCCGGCCTGCCGGGCTCTAGGCTGACGGCCGTTTTATGAGCAAATTGGACGAAGTGTATTCGAAGCTGACGATCAAGACCGGCGCCAAGCTCGCCCTCGTGGTGCTGGACGGACTCGGCGACATCGCCACCGCGGCGCAAGGCAACCTCACCCCGCTGGAGGCCGCCAAGACGCCCAACCTCGACGCCCTCGTGCGCGCCGGCTGCGCGCAGGGCCGCCTCACGCCCGTGGCGCCCGGCATCACGCCCGGTTCCGGCCCCGGTCACCTCGGCCTGTTCGGCTACGACCCGCTGGAGTTCGAAGTCGGCCGCGGCGTGATCGAGACGCTCGGGCTGGGCATCGAGCTCAAGGCCGGCGACGTCGCCGCCCGCGCCAACTTCTGCACGCTCGACGACCAGGGCATCGTCACCGACCGCCGCGCCGGCCGCATCGCCACCGAGATTTGCGAACGCCTTTGCGGAATTCTGTCCGCCAAGATCAAGAAGCTGGGCACCTCGCAGGTGTTCATCTACCCGGGCAAGGAACACCGCTTCGTCGTCGTGTTCCGCGGCGCCGGCCTCGAAGGCCCGCTGACCGACACCGACCCGAACCGCGAGGGCCTGCCCATCGCCGACGCCCAGCCGGTGGACGCCAAGAACGCCGGCCAGAAGAAGGTCGCGAAGCTCATCGCCGACTTCTACAAGGCCGCCCTGCCGCTGCTCGCCAAGGAGAAGCCCGCCAACGGCTTCCTCATGCGCGGCATCGCCCACCAGCCCGACATCCCCACGTTCGAGCAACGCTACCAGCTCAAGGCCGCCGCCCTCGCCGTCTATCCGATGTATAAGGGCCTGAGCCAGCTCGTCGGCATGACCAAGATCGAAGGGCCGCAGACCATCCGCGAGCAGTTCGAGCGCTACGTCGCCGAATACGAGAACTACGACTACTTCTTCATCCACTTCAAATACACCGACAAGGCCGGCGAGGACGGCAACTTCGCCGCCAAGGTGAAGGCCATCGAGGAATTCGACGCCGCGCTGCCCGTGCTGCTCGCCCGCAAGCCCGACGTGCTCGCCATCACCGGCGACCACTCGACGCCGTGCGCGCTCAAGGGCCATTCGTGGCATCCGCAGCCCGTGCTGCTGCACAGCGCGAGCTGCGGCAACGACAAGCTGGACCGCTTCACCGAGACCGGCGCGAACCTCGGCTCGCTCGGAGTGATGGAGGCGAAGTATCTGATCCGCCACATGCAGGCCAACGCGAAGATGTTCGACAAGTTCGGCGCCTGAGCGGCGGCCGGGTAGGCAACCGCAGAAAGCAAACCGCCGGCGGGAATTCCCTGCCGGCGATTTTTTTAGGCGGTGCCGCCGGCATCAGAGGACTTCGGTCAGCGCATCATGCCGTCGGCTTTCCCCTGAGGCGACCGGCCAAGGTTCCGCCCAGCCACGCCATCGGCAGGTAGGCCAGGAGCAGGTCCACGGCGAGGAACCACTTCGGCGCCGGGATCATGAAGGCGGCAGCGATGCCCCCGAGCAGGAAGAACATCCCGAGGCCCAGGGCGAACGCCATCCGGCGACTGGCAGCAACCAAGCCGGCGACCGTGGCGCCGACGAGGGTGCCGAGGGCGTGCGCAAGGAACGGAAACAGGAAGTGCTTCGGCTCGAAGAGATGGATCGAGGCCCGCATGCTCTCGACGTTGTTGACGTCCACCCCCGCCGGCGGCGGGATGACCTGGGGCGAGGCGAGGATCAGTGCCATGTTCACGACGCTGCCGAGGATGATGCCGAGCAACACGGCCAGGAGGCTTCGGAGGAAGGTCTTCATGGGTCTCAGTTCCACCGGCAGCCTACCGCGCCGGGCAGCCGCGGAAACCGGAATCTGCCGACGGCGGCGTTCGCGGGCGCATCCCTCCATCGTGGCCACCGGGGCCGGTTCGCGCGGTAGCTGCGGAAGTCAGTCCGTGGGCGTGCCGGTCGGCGCGGCGTGCCTGCCACCGACTCCCGTCGGCAATTACCGCGGGCGCTCCGACTGCCGGCTCAGCCTTGGTGAATCGATGCACCTGCCGTTCGCCGCCACCGCCCGGCGCGGGAACGCCTTGCGGGCCGGGAGACGAGGGCGAAAGCTCGCGGCCGATGTTCGCGCGTTCGGCGTTCCTGATTCCGTGGCTGCTCCTGCCCTTGGCGGCCCAACCTGCGTTCCCGCCGGCGGGCGCGCTGAACGGGCGGGTGGTGTTCATCGGCGCCGGGCATGGCTGGACCTATGCCAACACCTCGGTGAATCCCCGTTGGTTCACCCAGCGCGGCGTCGCCAACTCGATGGTCGAGGACTACGGCAACCTCGACCAGATGAACCTCTTCGCGGACTACCTGCGGCGCGCGGGCGCCACGGTGGTGCCCACACGGCCCGTGGGTTTCCAGACCAACGAGGTGGTGCTCGACAACACGTCGGCCGGCGTGCGGTTCACCGGCGGCTGGACCGTTTCCAGCGGCCCGGTCTATTTCGGCGCCAGCGGCCAACCGGCCAACCGCTTCGCCGCGGTCGGCTCGACCGAGACCGCCACCGCAGCCTACGTGCCCACGATTCCGGCGGCGGGGAATTATCCGGTCTATGCCTGGGCGGCGCACGGGGCGAACCGGGTGAATCAGCTCTATCGCGTCCGGCACACCGGCGGGGAATCCCAGGTGCGGGTGCCGCATCATCGCGTGGGCAACGGCTGGGTGTGGCTGGGCACGTTCCACTTCGCGTCCGGCCGGAACGAGGACACCGGGGCCGTGATCGTCAGCAACGCGGCGGAACCCGGGACGGTCGCCTCCGGCGTGGTGGTGGCCGATGCGATCCGCTTCGGCAACGGCCTCGGGGACGTCGCGCGCGGCCCCGATGACGGCAGCCGGCCGGCGCGGGTGAGCGGTTTTCCGCGCGAGGAGGAGGCAGCGCGCTACTGGATCGAGCGCGGCCTTGGCCAAGGCCAGGACCGCGGCCTGTTCGACCGCGCCTCGCTCGACGACAGCGGCGACAACGTCGGCGCGCCGATCCGGCTGGCGGCCGAGATGAACCGCGAGGCGGCCAGCGGCTACTTCGACCGGCTCTACGTCAGCTTCCACAGCAATGCCGGCGGCGGTCGTGGTGTGACCGGGCTCTGGAACAACGACGCCCTGTTCCCGGGCACGAAGACCCGGCGGCAGAGGGAACTGGCGTTGGGGCTCGCGACGGAATTGCAGAACGAAATGCTGGCCCGGCAGGGCGCCGGCGAACTGGAGACCCCGTGGTTCACCCGGACGACCAGCGGCCTGACCTTTGCCCGGACCGACTACGCGTTCGGCGAGATCCGCGACGACGCGCTGGGCGGCGAGATGGACGCCACCATCGTCGAGACCGCCTTCCACGACAGCGTCGAGGACGCCAAGCTGCTGCGGTCGCCCGTCATCCGTGACGCCATGGCCCAGGCCACGGTGCGCGGCGTGGTGCGGCACTTCGCGACCTACGGCGGCGGACCGCTGGCGTTTGCGCCGAATCCGCCGGCCCAGGTGCGCGCCACCCTGACCCGCGACGGCATCCGGGTGGCGTGGAACGCGGCGACCCGCGGCTTCACGCCGGCGCGCTACGTCATCTACCGGTCGGCGGACGGACGGGGCTTCGGCCGGCCGCAAGCGGTGGCCAACGCGCTGGATTTCACGTTCACCAACGTCGTGCCCGGACAGACCGAGTTTTTCCGGGTGGCGGCCGTAAACTCCGGCGGTGAATCGGCGCCGTCGCCGGTCGTGGCCTGCCGCTGGGTGCCCGGGGCGACGCCGGTGCTGGTGGTGAATGCGTTCGACCGGCTCGACCGCGCCTTGAATCCCCGGCAGGTCATCAACGGCCCCGTCATCGAACGGGTGCAGCCGGGCCGGGCCAATGCGGGCGACTACGTCGGGGAGCACGCGCGCGCGCTGGCGGACTGCGGCCTGGCGTTCGACTCGGCCCATGCCAGCGCGGTCGGCATCGGGCGGGTGCCGCTGGCGGGTTACGCGGCCGTCCTGTGGGCCGCGGGCAACGAGTCCACGGCCGACGAGACCTTTTCCGCCGCGGAACGCGCACGGGTGGCGGCCTACCAACAGGCGGGGGGCGCCCTCTTCGTGTCCGGCGCGGAAGTAGGCTGGGACCTGGGCCGGGCCAGCGGGCCGGACGCCGGGGAACGCCAGTTCCTGAACGGCGTGTTGCACGCGGCGCTGGCCAGCGACCTGGACGACGACGCGGGCACGGCCCGGGCCCGGGGGGTGCCCGGCGGGTTGTTCGATGGCCTGGGCGAATGCCAGTTCGGCGACGCGATCGGCGGACGTTACGCGGTCAATTCCCCTGACGTTCTGACGCCGGCCGGCTTTGGCGCGACGGCCGCGCTCGAATACGTCGGCGGCCGGAGCGGGGCGGCGGCGGTGGCCTATGACGGTTCCAGCGGGGGCGGTCGGACGCTGCTGCTGGGATTCCCCTTCGAGACCGTGGTGCCGGCGATCCAGCGCACGCGGCTGCTGGCCGATGCGCTGGAGTTTTTCGGCCTCTTGCCGGCGCCCTCGCTGGGCATCCCGGAAAGCGTGGCGCCCGACACGGTGCGTCTCCGGGTTGCCGCGATCCCCGGCAAGCGGCACTGGCTTCAGGCCTCGACCGGCGCGCCGGGTGAATCGTGGGTCAACGTCGGGGAACCGGTCGTGGCGGAGGAGCCGGAGCTGGTCTTCGACGTGGGTGCGTTGCCCGCCGGGGCGGGATGGTTCCGGGTCGTGCGGGAATGACCGCGGTCCCGTTGGCCGGCCGGATCGTGGGCGGGAAGCAAAAAAGCCCCCGCGAGGCGGGGGCTTTTTCGGGAGTGGTGGCTGCGGCCGGAATCGAACCAGCGACACGCGGATTTTCAATCCGCTGCTCTACCAACTGAGCTACACAGCCCCAAACGCGGGGCGGAATAGAGACGACAGAGCATGGCTCGTGCAAGAGCTTTTTGCCGGAAGTTTGCCCGCCGTCGCGCCATTTTCCGACGCCGGTGGGCAGGTATCGGCCTTAGTGGACCGTAGCCCGGAGCATCGCCGGGTAGTTGGTGTCGGTGATGCGGACAATTGCCCGGGTATGGTCGCCGTTGTCGTAAGTGCTGGGACCGTAGCGGAGCTGGGTCAGCGGGCAGGACGAGGAGGCGCAGCCGTTGGCCAGGAGGGCGGCGAGCAGCAAAGCGCCCGCGCACAGGAGGTGACGAGGTTTGGTGGTCATAGGCAGTCGTATTGAAGGACCCATTCTCGGTAGCGCACCTTCGCGCCCGGGTCAACCCGCCCGGCGAACGCCCGATTCCTAAGGCCGGGGTTCCGCAGGATTGGCCACGAAGCTCAGCCGGAGGTCCTGGATCTTCGGCACGGCTTCCGGCATGAGGGTGAAGAAGACCTCGATTCGTCCGTGGTCCCCCAGCAGGGAGAAACGCCCGCGGAGCTGGTTGTCCGGGGCGAGCGGGGTCACGGACCGAATCCTCCCGGCCTGCCGCAACAGCTCGTCCACCTGGGCACGCCAGTCAGCTTCCGACTTGTCCTGGAAAACATTGGGCGCAAACGCATCCGCCACGAGCTGCGCGGGCCACTGTTGCAGGATCATCGTCAGTTGGCTGGCCCGGGTTTGCAGGCTCGGCGAGGGCACCGGCACCCGCGGCCTGAGTTTCGCCTGTTCGAGGAGCACTTCCATCGCCTGACCGTTGACCGCGGTCATCGGTGCGTAGGTGAGGTTGGCGAAGGAGATCAGCGCGACGCCGTGCTCGGGCAGGAACCGGTATTCGCTGCCGAAGCCGGGCAGGCCGCCGGCGTGGCGAACCCACGTGGCGCCACGCGCATCGGTGTTCCAACTCAGCCCGTAGCTGTAGGCGGCCACCCGGGGATTGGGTTTGCCGTCCGCGGGCGGGGTGTCGGTAATCACCGACAGGACCTCGGCCGGGCGGTGCATTTCGCGAAGCGTGGCGCGGCGGACGGGGCCGGATTCGGCGTCGTCGCGCGGTGGCCAGGCATCCAGGTGGAAGGCGACGTAGCGGGCGAAATCGTCCACGGTGGTGATCAGCCCGCCCATGGCGCCGAACGTGCCGTCGTGCAGCATCGGCTCGGGATTCCACCGGTCGTTTTCCCAACGGTAACCGTGCGCCAGCCGCTCGGCGGGAACCTGGTCGAATTCCCAGACCGTGTTGGTCATGCCCAAGGGGCGCAGCAACTCCCGGGTGATGTAGTGCTGGTAGGGGCGGCGCGCGGCGCGGGTGACCACCTGTCCGAGCAGCGCGTAGCCGAGGTTGCTGTATTCCCAACGGATGCCGGTGGGGTTGGAATAACTCAGGCCGGCGGCCACGAGGTGCTCCAATTCGGCCACGGTATCGGCGAGGCGTCGGTCTCCCCAAGGATCATCCTGCGGGAATCCGGCGGTCATCTTGAGCAGGTGCCGCACAGTGACCTTGGGCGAATCGCGCGTCAGCGGTTTCACCTTCCGGAACTGTGGGATGAATTTCTCGACCGGATCCTCGAGCGAGAGGCGCCCGGCATCCCGCAGCTTGAGGATGGCCAGGGCGGTGAAGCTCTTGGACATGGAGGCGATCCGGAACCGCGTCGCCGTGGTCACCGGGCGGTCCGGCTGCAACTGGGCCTGGCCCCAGGCGAGCGTATGGACCAGTTCGCCGTCGAGGACCACGCCGTAGACGAACCCGGGCAGGTGCTTGTTGGTGGCGTGTTCGAGGTAAATCCGGTCGAGCTCGGGCAGGACCCGTTCCAACCGGGCCCGGCGGTCGGAGTCCGCAAACGCCGGCGGCGTGTAAGTCCGGGCGAACGGCGACGGGGCATACGGGGACGGAACGAACGCGGGTTCGGCCTGGGCCAGCCAGACGGCGCCGAACACTTGCAGCAGGCGGACGAAGGGTCGCATGGGGCAAAAGTGCTCCGGGCGCCCGGCCGACGCGAGCACCGGTATGACCGGCTAGAGCCAGCCCTTCAGCCGGTAGTAAACCAAGCCGAGTTCCTCGTGCAGCCAGTAGTGAAACCACCGGAAACCTTCGCGACCCGGGATCAATTCGATCCACGGGGACCCATCGAGATGCTCCAGGCCCAGGAACTCGGCGCCCACCATGTCCACCTCCAGGCCGGTCTGCCGGAAAACGCCTTCCGCGCGGCGGAGGTGGTAGCCGGAGCTGACCACGATGACCCGTTTCCAGCCGCGCTGCCGCGCCAGTTCCGCGGTCTTTAGCGCCTCGTCCCGCGTATCGCGGCAAATGCCCAGCGGGATGATGTCGCCGGCCGCAACCTGCCAGCTCGCCAGCCAGCGGATGATGATTTCCGAGTCCGGCCGTTCGACCCCGTCGCGCTTGTAGGCCGCACCACCCAAGACGAGGACCTTGGCGTGCCCCTGCCGCACCAACTCCACCGCCGCGAGGATGCGATCGCTCGGTTCGCCGGCGTTCCAGCCGACAAGCGATCGGGCACAGTAACCGTGCGCACCGCCGAGCATGACCACGGCATCCGCCCCGGCCGGCGGCAACGGGTGAGTCTTGGGATCGTAGGGCGCCTCAAGGCGGCTGAGCAGCCAGGCAGGCAGCGTCGTGCCGCCCACGAGGTGAAGGACCAAGGCAATGCTGCCCGCGAAGGCGGCGAACGCCCGCCGTCGTTTGGCCAAGCCCCAAATCGCCGCGCCGAGGCAGCCGAACCAGATGAACCCCA
>JBIIUN010000371.1:0-5211 GCA_044339945.1 Kapaibacterium sp. (SeqCode) | reverse complement strand
GCCGACCAACTCCGCGTCGCGCCCGTCTCCGCACGCGATGACTTGGCCGGTGGCTTCATGTCCAAGGACGCAAGGCGTGGGTTCGTTGCGACGGCCTTCGAACGTGTGCAGGTCCGAACCGCAGATCGTCGCCAACGATACGGCCACCAGCACCTCGCCTTCGGCTAGCTTCGGCAAGGGCAGTGCCCGAAACTCAAACGGCTTGCCGGGTCCGGCAAAGACGGCGACACGGGCGGCATTCGGAAAGTTCATCCGCCGGAATTGAAGGCGACGTCGCCCGGGGAAGCGAACCCGATTGTGGCCGGATAGCGCTTCCGAATCTTGCTCCGCGCGGCGACAGTTTCCCGGATGTTCGTCTCCGGCCGGCGTTTGGCGCCGGCGGGCGCATCCAGCCACCGCCCCCGGGGCGAGGCAATCCGCGGCGGGAGCTCAGGCGCGGTGCCGTGCTGCGGCCCAGGCGCCGGAAGCCGTATCCGCCGGCTTGCCTCGGAAGCGCCGGCAACGGCATCTTCCGTCCAGTGAATCGCATCGATCAACGCTTTGCCAACCTGCGGGCCCGGGGCCAGAAAGGTTTGGTCATCTACATCGGGGCCGGGGATCCGGACCTGGAGGCGACGCGTCAATTGGCGCTGGGTTTCGACCGGGCCGGCGTGGATGTGCTGGAGCTCGGTGTGCCGTTCAGCGATCCCCTTGCCGATGGCATCGTGAACCAGCTGGCCGCCCAGCGCGGCCTCGAAAGCGGCACGACGCCAGACCGCTTGTTCGCGACGGTTCGGGCCATCCGGGCAGATTCGCAGATTCCGCTGGTGCTTTACGTCTACTTCAACCTGCTCCATCGGGTTGGCGTGGCCGAATTCATCCAGTCGGCGGCCGCCGCCGGCGTGGACGGACTTCTCGTCCTGGACCTGCCACCGGAGGAGTCCGAGAACTACGAGACCCTGATGCACCGCGCCGGGTTGTGCCCGATCTACCTGATCGCGCCGACGACGCCGGAGGATCGCATCGCGGTGATCGCCCCGCGGGCCCGCGGATTCATCTACTACGTCAGCCGCGAAGGCGTCACTGGCATGCAGTCGCAGGTGAGCACCACGATCGGCGAGATGACCGCCAAGATTCGTGCCCACAGCCCGTTGCCCATCGCCGTGGGCTTCGGCATCTCGAATCCCGAACAGGCCCGCCAGGTCGCTGCCCACGCCGAGGCGATCGTGGTCGGCAGCGCCGTCGTGAACCGCATCGCCGAACTGGGCCGTAGCCCGGAACTGGTGCCCCGGGTGGCCGGTTTCGTCGGCGAACTTGCCGCCGCCGTCCGGTCGGCCTGACCCCTCTCCAACTGCCCGCTCCGTCACACCAATGAAAAAGACATCGATGGTTGCGGTCCTCGCCCTCGGCGCCGGATTGCTGGCAGGTTGCCAAACTGCGAAACAAGTTTCGCCCGCGCCGGGAGCCGGGCACGCCAAGGCGGTTCACGGCGAAGCACTGGCGGACGGCATCTCCGCCGACGCCGCCCTCGCCCGGCTCAAGGCCGGGAATGAACGGTTCCGGGGCGAACACCTGAAGCACCCCGACCAAGGTTTGGTGCGGGTCCATGAGTTGGAGGCGGGCCAGCATCCTTACGCGATCATCGTGAGTTGCTCCGATTCGCGGGTCCCGCCCGAGATCGTTTTCGACGAGGGCCTGGGCGACCTCTTCGTGGTCCGCGAGGCCGGGCACGTCGCCGACGCCGCCACCTTGGGGAGCGTGGAGTATGCGGTGGAACACCTCCACGCGCACCTCGTCGTGGTGCTGGGGCATGAACACTGCGGCGCCGTGGCGGCAGCCTCGGAAGTCATCACCAAGAACGCCAAGCCGGAAGGCCACATCGTCAACCTCGTGGACGCCATCCGGCCGGCCGTCGAGCGGGCCAAGTCCGGCCGAGGTGACCTGCTGGCCCGGGCGGTGCGAGCCAACGTGGACCTGGTCACCGAGACCCTGCGCGGCTCCCACCCGATCCTGTTCGACCATCTGGCCGAAGGTTCCGTGAAGGTGGTCGGCGGAGTCTACAACCTGCACACCGGCGCCATCGAGTGGCGGTGACTCCTTTAGTTTTCAAATGAAGCCAACGAGCAACAAATCGGACCGTTACGTCATCATCATGGCCGGGGGACGCGGGGAGCGTTTCTGGCCCGTCAGCCGCGAGGCGACCCCCAAGCAGCTCATCACGCTCCTGGGCAAACGCTCCTTCCTCCAGCAAGCGGTGGACCGTGTGCTCCCGCTCGTCCCGCTTCGCAACATCCTGATCATTACCAACGCAGTGCAGGCGCCTACTGTCCGCAAGCAACTGCCCAAGCTGCCCAAGGAAAACGTCATCGCCGAGCCCGTGGGACGCGATACTTGCGCGGCGGTCACCCTCGGCGCCGCCATTGTGGGCGCGCGCTCGACCAAGGCGGTGATGGCGGTCCTGCCGGCCGACCATGTCATTCCCAATCCGAAGAAATTCCAGCAGGTGTTGGGTGATGCCTTCGACCTCGCCGGCCGTGGCCAGGTGATTGTCACCATCGGCATCCAGCCCTCCGGTCCGGAGACCGGCTACGGCTACATCCGGCACGATCTCAAGGAACTGCCGGCGCCGGCGGGCGTGAAGCGTTACGCGACCAAGTTCTTCAAGGCGGAGCAGTTCGTGGAGAAGCCGCCGCTGGAGAAGGCCATCGAGTATGTCGCCGCCGGCAACTACCGGTGGAACGCCGGTATGTTCGTCTGGTCGTTCGTCACCGTGACCAACGGCCTGGAAAAACATGCGCCCGAGATGAACGCGGCCTGCCAGCGCTGGTTTGCCGCCGCGGCCAAGAGCCCGGCCGCGTTGGACCGCGTGCTCGCCCGCGAATATCCCGACATCCGCAAGATCAGCGTGGACTTCGCCCTCATGGAGAAGGCGCAGAACGTCGTCGTCGCGGACGGTTCGTTTGAGTGGGACGACTTGGGCGCCTGGCCGGCCCTGGCCCGGCACGTGAAGCAGGACGCGGAGGGCAATGCCGCCGTCGGCCAGCTGGTCCACGTCGATTCCGCCCGGAACGTCGTTTACGACGCGCGCACCCGGAACCGCGCCCCAATCACGCTCGTCGGCGTCAAGGACAGCATCATCGTCCTCGCCGACGACTCCACGCTCATCGCCAGCAAGGGTGAGGCGCAAAAGATCAAGGAATTGGTCAAGAAACTGGCCGGCGACTCGAAGCTGAAGCGGCTGGTCTGAAAGTGATCCGCTTGGCGCCCGGCAGTGCCAATTTGAGTTTTGTTTCGGCTTCCCGCGCGCAAAGCCCCCGGGCGTCTTTGGCGCGCCGAACTGAAAGCGCAGCCAGTGGGTAGGGAGCGTCACCCGTCTGGTCGTGAAGTTGGTGGTGCTGCGGAAAGATTCCACGGCGAAGGGTTGGCGGGCGGGCTGATCGGGATTCCCGACCGATGCCCTGCCGGAAAGTGGAGGCTCGGTGGGCAAGTGTTTACCGGGACCCGTGTAATGGGCTGACATCAAATGGGTGTCCGTCCCCGTTTTCATGCCTGACCGCGAAGGGGGACCGGTGGAAAACAGAGTCTGGCGTCAGCCCGGGGAGTTTTGGCCCAATCGGCGGAGCCCCGGCGGGTCGACAGGGCCGGCGAATTTTTCCGAAGCAGGAAATTCTGTCGCTCGCGCCGGGGCTGTCCTGCCCTCCGCCCATCCGCTACGGCTTATGCCTTGGGGCTGCGTCCCATCGCCGATCTGGGGCTGGCGGTCGGGTTGCCGGCAGAGTGTGGCGAGATGGGCAATACCGTCCAGCATACCTCCGGTGGGTGCGCCGCAAATTCTCCCGGGCCATTTTCCGGCTCATTGGCATTTCTGTCGTTGGTCGGTGTCATCCCTTTGCGTCTACGTTCCTTTCCGCTCCCTCTCCGGCCAACCCGCTCCAATCTAAACCCAATTGACGTCACAGTGGGGGGACGCGGGACATCCGAAACTGTTTGCCTCCTCGCTTGAGCGGAGCGAACTTGCCCGCGTTCGCTTTGCGGCGATAAACAATCGCCACGAATTTCTAGAAAGCGGCCTCCGCAGCAGGGTGGTTTCCCACGCTGAGAGGGCGCGAGTGACGAAACGAGCAGCAACCTGTTTTGGCGCTCAAATTCGAGGCTATGGGTGGCTTGGTGTAAACGTAGTGCCAGCTTAGCTCAGTGGTAGAGCTACGGTTTTGTAAACCGTCGGTCGTCGGTTCAAATCCGACAGCTGGCTCCATTCATAATCAACGACTTACAGCGTCGCGCGTGATTCGCCGTTGACTGGCGCGCAACAGTGGCGCAACAGTCGGTTCATGCCAGCTCCGTCCCGCACTGAGTCGCAGGAAAGCTCCGGGCCACTCGCCGTCAAGCTGGGCCGAACCACCGTCCGCATCTATCCCCGCAAGGCGGAGCGCGGGCGCAGTGCCGGGTTTTATGTCGCCAGCTATGCGACCGGGAAACGGCGGCTGCTCTGGTTCACCGACCTCAGGGACGCCAAGGCCGAGGCGACCCGGATTGCCGCGCTGATGAACGCCGGGGACGCGGCCGGGGCCTCCATGACCGGGGATGAGCGGCGCGACCTGCTCCGCGCAACAGAAGTTGTTGCGCCGTTCCAGCTCGACGTGCCCACGGCAGCGGCCCTGTTCGCGGAGGCCGCCAAGCTCGTGGGCGTCCACAATGTCGTGGCCGCGTGCCGGGAGTATGCCCGGCGCTCGCCCGCCGCGCGCGAACGGCTGCCGCTCGCCCAGGCAGCCGATGACTACTACGCCGCCAAGGAAACCAAGGGGCGGTCCCCGCGGCTGCTCCAGGACTTGCGGTCACGGCTGGGGCGATTCGTCGCGGAGCATCCCGGCAAGGCGCTGGGTGAGTTCACCACGGGCGACGTGCAACGCTGGCTGGACCGCCTGTGCTGCGGCGACGGCAGCCCGGTGTCCGCCCAGACGCGGCGCAACTTCGCCACGGTGCTGGGCGGCATGTTCGAGCATTACCGGCGGCGGGGCGTGCTGGCGGAGAATCCCTGCAAGGATCTCGAACGCGATTCCGCCCGGCGCACGGGCGACGTGGAGTTCTGGACCCCGGCCGAAGCGGAAGCCCTGCTGCGCGCCGCGCCCGACGTGGTGCTGCCGGCGCTGGCGGTGGGGCTGTTCTGCGGCCTGCGGACGGAGGAAGTCGCCCGGTTGCGCTGGCAGGACGTGGATTTCGAGCAGCGCCATG